>NZ_JAMYLA010000048.1:0-58738 GCF_040317725.1 Mesorhizobium sp. M1396
GGGGCGATCATGCCCCCGTGTCGTCAAAAGGCTACCAGCCAAATATCCTGTCAGAACACTGAAGGTGCCTAAGTGAACTGCATTAGGGCGCGAGGCCCGGCTTTTTCGTGTCGTGGCTTGAACGACTTAGAACTTCATACCGACGCCGAAGGTGACGCGGTTGTCGGTGGCCTTGACCTTGCCGATACCATCGAAGCTCTTGCTGCCGAAGTCGGTGTAGCGGTACTCGACGCGGCCGAAGACATTGTCGGTCAGCTTGATGTCGGTACCGAGGCCGGCGGTCCAGCCGAGCATGGTTGCGGTGTCGCTGGCGTCAAGGTCGGTGTCCTCCACCTTCAGGCTTCTGCCGGCGAGACCGCCGGTGCCATAGAGCAGGATTTCCGGGGTCACGGCGTAGCCGAGACGGGCACGCAGCGAGCCTTCGAAGCCGGCCTTGGAGTTGATGCCGTTATCGTCACCCTTGACGCCGTTGTAGCCGAGTTCGGCTTCAGCGCCATAGACGAAGTTCTCCTGCTGCCACTGGTAGCCGCCGAAGACACTGCCGACGAAGCCCTTGGTATCGGTCTCAAAGCCGAGATCCTTTTCCTTGGTACGGCCGCTGAAGCCATAGCCGACGTTGAGACCGGCATAGGGGCCGGCCCAGGAAGCGACCGGAAGTTCGGCGATCGGCGCGGGTGCCGGCGGCTCTTCCTGGACGACGTCCGCGGCGTAGGCGGTTCCGCTGAGGGCGAAGAGCCCGAGCGCCACGGCGAGCGGCCGTGCGAATTTGAGATTGGCTTGCATTGTTCTTTACTCCTTAAGCCACAGGACACAGGCTTTTTTCTCACGATCGCCATCTACCCGTCCGGGGGGTGAAACGGATCTGGCGTTCGTCGGTTCCAAATGTCGTGTCAAAATGCGGCTGAAGCGAACCTGAACTTGGGTCATTCCCCGGCACGAATGAGGCAGAAACTTGACGTTGCATCTTCGCAACAGCGAAATGGCAGGAGCCGTCCCGTGCTGCGCCGCACACCGCTTGGTGCAAGGAGTCCAGCACCCTATATTCCGGTCGGGCGGCTCCGAGTCCAAGGCGAGTCGGGACGCCGAAAAGGCCGTTTCGCCACAATGCTGCCCAAGGTGCGAACGCCATTTAACGCATGCCGGGCCATATTTCGCCGGCACCGTTTTTCGGGTCGAAATTGAGGATTGACACGCTATGAGCAAAGCCACGGCCACGGCGCTGGTGACGGGTGGGGCCAAACGGATCGGCAGGGCAATCGTCGAGGATCTCGCCGCCCACGGTTTTGCCCTCGCCATCCATTGCAACCGTTCTCATGTCGAGGCCGATGCGTTGGCTGCCGCAATCATCGCCAGCGGTGGCCGCGCCGCCGTGGTTGCCGCCGACCTGACCGATATGGACGCCGTAGGCGACCTCGTCGGGCAGGCGCAGGCAGCGCTCGGACCGATCTCGCTGCTGGTCAACAATGCGTCGCTGTTCGTCGACGATTCGGTTCTGGATTTCGACTGGCGGGCCTGGGATCGGCACTTTGCCGTCCATGTGAAGGCACCGGCGCTGCTGGCGCAGAATTTCGCCCGGGCGTTGCCTAAGGAGCAGGAGGGCCTGATCGTCAACATCATCGACCAGCGCGTCTGGCGGCCGACGCCGCGCTATTTCTCCTATGCGCTGTCCAAGTCGACGCTGTGGACGGCCACGCAGACAATGGCGCAAGCGCTCGGTCCCCGCATCCGCGTCAACGCCATCGGTCCGGGGCCGACCTTGAAGAACACACGCCAGGACGACAGCGATTTTGCCGCCCAAGTCGACGGCTTGATCCTCAAGCGCGGCCCGGAATTGCCGGAATTCGGCGCCACAATCCGTTATCTCTGGGAAGCGCGCTCGGCCACCGGCCAGATGATCGCGCTCGATGGCGGCCAGCATCTTGCATGGCAGACGCCCGATGTGACAGGCATGACGGAATGAGTCCTTTGGATCACAAGAACAAGCCGCGCGGCGGCGCCGATGATCTGCCCCCCGATATCGACCTCGAGGACGAGGCGGTCGAGGAGATCGTCGAACCTGCGGGTCCCGATGTCGCCTTCACCGCCATCGACTGGACGCCGCATGCCGGCGACGCCGAAGGCATGGTCGGCGCCGAGGTGATCCAGACGCTGGTCAAGCAGCTGCCCAACGCGCCCGGCGTCTATCGCATGATGAACGCCTCCGGCGACGTGCTCTATGTCGGCAAGGCGCGCAGCCTGAAGAAGCGCGTCACCAGCTATGCGCAAGGCCGCTTCCACACCACCCGCATCGGCCGCATGGTGCGCGAGACATCGACGATGGAGTTCGTCGTCACCCGCACCGAGATTGAAGCGCTATTGCTCGAAGCCAATCTTATCAAGCGCTTGCGGCCACGCTTCAATGTTCTGATGCGCGACGACAAGTCGTTTCCCTATATTCTTTTGACCGGCGACCATGTTTCGCCCGGCATCTACAAGCATCGCGGCGCACGCTCGCGCAAAGGCGACTATTTCGGCCCCTTCGCTTCGGCCGGCGCCGTCGGCCGCACCATCAACTCGCTCCAGCGCGCCTTCCTGCTGCGCAGCTGCACCAACTCTTTTTACGAGAACCGCACACGGCCGTGCCTGTTGTATCAGATCAAGCGCTGCGCCGGCCCCTGCACCGGAGAGATCTCGCATGAGGACTATGCCGTGCTGGTCGGCGAAGCGAGGGACTTTTTGTCCGGCCGCAGCCAGAAAGTGAAGACGGAAATCTCGGCCGCCATGCAGCAGGCGTCTGAAGCTCTCGATTTCGAGCGCGCCGCGATCTATCGCGATCGACTGGCCGCCCTGTCGCATGTGCAAAGTCACCAGGGCATCAATCCGGCGACCGTCGACGAGGCCGATGTCTTCGCCATCCATCAGGAAGGCGGCCAGGTCTGCATCCAGGTGTTCTTCTTCCGCACAGGCCAGAATTGGGGTAACCGCGCCTATTTCCCCAAGGCCGATCCGGCGCTGGAGGCGGCTGAGGTGTTGGGCTCGTTCCTGGCGCAGTTCTATGACGACAAGCCGACGCCGCGGAACATTCTTCTGTCGCATGGCGTCGAGGACCAGGAATTGCTGGCCGAGGCGCTCTCCACCCGCGCCGGCCGCAAGGTCGTGATCTTTGTGCCACAGCGTGGCGAGAAGAAGGATCTGACCGACAACGCGCTGCAGAATGCCCGCGAGGCACTGGGCAGGCGGCTTGCCGAAACCTCCACCCAGGGACGCCTGCTTGCCGGTTTCGCCGAAACCTTCGGCCTTGCCAAGCCGCCGGTGCGCATCGAAGTCTATGACAATTCGCACATCATGGGCACCAATGCGGTCGGCGCCATGGTGGTCGCCGGGCCGGAAGGTTTTGTGAAGAACCAGT
Source organism: Mesorhizobium sp. M1396 (assembly GCF_040317725.1). NCBI lineage: Bacteria > Pseudomonadati > Pseudomonadota > Alphaproteobacteria > Hyphomicrobiales > Phyllobacteriaceae > Mesorhizobium > Mesorhizobium sp. M1396. The sequence goes on from NZ_JAMYLA010000048.1 coordinate 3,389, forward strand.
ACAGAAAATTCAACATTCGCTCGACCGAGATCACGCCTGGCGACGATTTCGGCATGATGCGCGAGGTGATGGAGCGGCGGTTTTCGCGGCTGCTCAAGGAACATGGCGATGTTGCCGTTGCCGACGCTGCGGGCGGGGCGGGCGATGATATCGAGGATGATATCTCCGGCAACTTCCCGGCCTGGCCCGATGTCATCCTGATCGACGGCGGCCAGGGCCAGATGAGCGCGGTGCGCAAGATCCTCTCGGATCTCGGCATCGAGGACCGCGTGGTGGCGATCGGCATCGCCAAGGGCCAGGACCGCGATGCCGGCCGTGAGCGCTTCTTCGTCAGGGGCAGGGACTCTTTTTCGCTCCCCGTGCGCGATCCCGTGCTCTATTTCGTCCAGCGTCTGCGCGATGAGGTCCATCGTTTCGCCATCGGTTCGCACCGTGCGCGCCGCAAGAAGGAGATGGTCAAGAGCCCGCTCGACGAGATCAGCGGTATCGGTCCGGGCCGCAAACGAGCCCTGCTGCTGGCCTTCGGCACCGCCAAGGCGGTCAGCCGCGCCGCCATCGAGGATCTGAGGAAAGTCGACGGCATTTCCGAGCGGGTGGCGAAACTGGTCTACAATCATTTCCACGAGAGCTGACAGCCAGGAGCTATTTTCATCTGGCCAATCGATTGTCGCCTGTTGACCCCCTACGTTGGCATCTGATTTGAGTAGGCAGGCAGAAAGAGTTTTCCCAGATATGGCCCAGCGCGCATTCAACCTGCCCAATATGCTCACCTACGCCCGCATCGTCGCGGTGCCGCTGGTGGTGCTGTGCTTTTTTCTTGAAGGGCATTTGAAGTCGAGCGACTTCGCCCGCTGGTCGGCGCTGGTCATCTTCCTGCTCGCCTCGATCACCGATTATCTGGATGGCTACCTGGCGCGCGCCTGGCAGCAGACCTCCAACATCGGCAAGATGCTTGACCCGATCGCCGACAAGCTATTGGTCGCCACCTGCCTGCTGCTGCTGGCCGCGGACACTGACCGTCATGCCGGCATCGCCGGATGGTCGCTATGGGCGGCGATCATCATCCTGTGCCGCGAGATCCTCGTCTCGGGCCTGCGTGAATATCTGGCGGCGCTCAAGGTCTCGGTGCCGGTGACGCAGCTGGCAAAATGGAAGACCGCCATCCAGATGGTCGCCATTGCCTTCCTGCTGGCCGGCCCGGCCGGCGACAAGATCTTCCCGCTGACCACCCAGACCGGGCTGGTGCTGCTGTGGATCGCGGCGTTGGTTACGCTCTACACCGGCTACGACTATTTCCGCGCCGGCCTCAAGCACATCATGGACGAGTGAGATGACGACCCGACTCATCTATTTTGCCTGGGTGCGCGAACGCATCGGCATGCCCGAGGAAGACGTCGACTTGCCCGCTGACATCGAGACGGTCGCCGACCTCTTGCGCTGGCTGAAATCGCGGGGCGAGAGCTACGAGCACGCGCTGCAATATCCCGATGTGATCCGCGTCGCCATCAACCAGGAACATGTCGAGCACCGTGAGAAGATCGCGGGCGCGCGCGAGATTGCGCTGTTCCCGCCGATGACCGGGGGCTGACATGAGCGCCGCGGTCGTACCTGTCGTGCGCATCCAGGCGCAGGATTTCGACGTCGCCGCCGAGATCGCCAGACTGACGCAAGGCCGCGCCGATATCGGCGCCGTCGTCACCTTCTCCGGCCTTTGCCGCGACGAGCAAGGCGCGCTCTCGGCGCTTGAACTCGAGCACTATCCCGGCATGGCCGAAGCAGAAATCGCCCGCATCGCTGCTGAGGCGGTCGAGCGCTGGCCGCTGCAGGGTCTCACCGCCATCCACCGCCACGGCAAGATCGCGCCCGGCGACAACATCGTGCTGGTGGTGGCCGCCTCGGCGCATCGCCAGGCGGCATTCGAGGCGGCGAATTTTCTCATGGACTATTTGAAATCGCGGGCGCCGTTCTGGAAGAAGGAGCATCGCGCCGACGGTTCCGAGGGCGGCTGGGTCGAGGCCAAGGAAGCCGACGACGAGGCAGCCGGCCGCTGGAAATCGTCAGACTAAAATACCGCCACAGCCATGTATTGACCGCAATCCTTTGGCCAATTGACTGCGGTTGGTCAGCCTGATTGGCCAGCCTGGGCAAGGGGAGATGGTCATGCTGGACAGGATCGCGGAGTTCTTCGTCTTCGGTTTCGTGCCTCTGGTCGTTGGCATATTGGCCGTGCCGGAACCGTCTGTTGCCGCCGAAAATTCCGTGAGAGGCGAGGTCATCTATCGCGAGCGCATCGCCTTGCCGCCCAGTGCCGTGCTCTCGGTCCAGCTTGCCGACGTGTCGCTGGCCGATGCACCGGCCAAAATCATCGGCAAGCAGACCGTCAAGCCGGCTGGCCAGGTGCCGATCGGCTTCGAGATTAAATTCGATCCCTCCGTCATCCGGTCGCGGATGACCTACGCTTTGCAAGCCCGCATTACCGTCGATGACAAGCTCCTGTTCATCTCCGATGTCCGCCATCAGGTCGATCCGCTGACCGACGTGCCGCAGACCATCGTGCTGAAGATGGTGACGCCGAGCGCCGAGCCGGCGGTTTCCGTCTTTGATCAGCTCTGGCTGGTCGATTATGTCGACGGCATCGGCGCCATCACCGCGCCGCAAGCGACGTTCAGGGTCAGCGAGGCTGGCAAGGCAGGCGGCAGCGGCCCCTGCAACACCTATTTCGCCACCGCCAAGATCGATGGCCAGACGATCGCGATCAGCGACATCGGCTCGACCTACAAGGCCTGCGCGCCCGAGGTGATGGCCGAGGAAAAGGCGCTGTTCGATGCATTGGCCAAGGCTGCGTCATACAATGTCGCTGCCGGCAAGCTCATCATTGCCGACAAGGATGGCCTCGAAATCCTGCGCTTCAGCGCCGCGAGCTAGCGCGTATTTCATTGCTAAAACTTTTTTCGGAATAATTCGGGCAAGAGAAGCGTTTCTCTCCCAGACATGGCGGGCAAGGCAAAGGGGATATTTCGGATATCCCTCGGTTGAAGCCGCCAGACCTGCTGCGGCTCGTTCTGGCTTAACTCAAAGGAGTCCAGAGATGAAAACGCACACGCTTATCCTTGCTGTCACAGGCGTATCGCTCCTTGCTCTTACCGGCCTTGCGTCGGCGGACGACCATTTGGTCAATGCCCTTGACCATGGTCTCAGCGCCGATGGCCACCCATTCCAGACCAACAAGGCCGGCCATAGCGGCGATCTCGCGCCTGGGCAGGGTAGTCCATTCGCGGGTGCCGATACCCAGACACCGGCCACCGATACGGAGGCAGCGAACGCCCATGCGAACGTGAAAGATCGCCAGCCGAAGTGACCAGAACCCGCCGTGGCGGCGGCGGGCCTCTCAAGCCGTCGTTTGTTCGAATACGGCGCCATAGTGATAGGGCGGCACCTCGACCATGTTGGCAAGCCTGAGGCCTCCCGCCTCTGCGGCCGCCACGGTCTGTTCCGGCGACAGCCTCAATTCGGTCCTCGGTCCGCGAGGCTCGCCCTGGACCATCGTTGTTTCGCGTGGACGCTGGTGCCAGTTGACGATTGCGAAACGTCCGCCCGGACCGAGTGCCGCCCGCACCGCGCGCGCCAGACGCGGCCGGTCAGGAACGCCGTGAAAGGCGTTGGCCATGAAGATGAAATCGGCAGGCCGAGGCGTAAGCCTTGCAAGCTCATAGGCATCGCCTACGACAAAGTCGCAATTCGTCGCGCCGTCTTCGGCCAACCGATGTCTGGCTTCTTCGAGCAGATCGGCGTCGATATCGATGGCCACGACATGACGAGCCACCCTTGCGATCGGCAGCGTAAACCAGCCGTCGCCGCAGCACAGATCGATCACGTCCATGCCTGGCTTGATCCCCGTTGCCGAAACCACCGCGGCGGGGTTGGGCCACAGCGCCTCCCACCAGTCGCTGTTCGGCATCTCCGTGCCTTGGAAGAAACCCGGAATGGCACTGGTCATGCTGTGGTCCGCTCCATCGTCGGCATCCTAGCACATGCGGTTCGCACGCGGGCTGACTGTTCGGCCGAAAAAAAGGCCGGCGAAACGCCAGCCTTTCTTTACGTGATCACGCTTTGGACTATCGGCTCAGCCGACGATCTCGGTATCCGAGAACCAGTACTTGATCTCTTCCGCCGCGGTCTCCGGCGCATCGGAGCCGTGCACCGAGTTTTCGCCGATCGACAGCGCATGCACCTTGCGGATCGTGCCTTCGGCGGCATTGGCCGGGTTGGTGGCGCCCATCACTTCGCGGTTCCTGACAATGGCGTTCTCGCCTTCCAGCACCTGCACGACGGTCGGTGCCGACGACATGAATTCAACCAGTTCGCCGAAGAACGGGCGGTCCTTGTGCACGGCATAAAAGCCTTCCGCCTCACGGCGGCTCATCCAGACCCGGCGCGAGGCGATGACGCGCAGGCCGGCCTCTTCCAGCATCTTGGTGATGGCGCCGGTGAGGTTGCGCCGGGTTGCGTCCGGCTTGATCATGGAGAATGTGCGTTCGAGCGCCATGGGTCGTCCTTGTCTGAGAATGGAATTGAGGGTGGCGGGCTCTATACAAGCCGTCCGGCCCATTGCCAAGGGGCGAGGAGCGGTCCGCGAAGCGGACGGACCCGCGGGCGAGATCGGATGGCTGCACAGCAACGCTTTGCTTGCTATAGTTACCTGTCGGCGCCGCGCTGAAGTCGGCCCGCATGGAGACAACATGATCATGGCAGACGATCGTCAGGAACGCATTCGCAACCGCGCGCATCAGATCTGGCTGCAAGAGGGACAGCCGGCTGGACACCATGAGCGCCATTGGCATCAGGCGGCGGCCGATGTCGACCAGGAGGATGCCGCGGGGAAGTCGGCAGCCAAAAAACCAGCCAGGAAGGCAGCTGGCGCCACCAAGGCAAAAGCCGCCCCCAAGGAAGCAAAGGCCGCCACGAAGGCCAGCAAGCCAAAGAAGGCAGCGGCCAAGTAAGGCCTGGCTATCGCCTCGCGGCTGAGCTTTCTTGCAGGACACTGACGGCCCTGCCTTGCGGCAAAGGGCATGCGTTTTAGCGTCACGCCGCCGCGGCCACCTTTCGTCCCAGCCCGCCATGCAGGTCGAGGCAGCGGGCGAACCATTGCGCCATCACGTCGCCGTCGTCGAGCAATTGGTAGGGCGAGGCTATGCGCGCCCATTGCAGCGCGCCGAAGACGATATAGTCGGCAAACAGCGGCGACGCACCGCCGATGAAAGGCTGATAGCCGAGCATTGAACGCAAGGGTTCCAGCGAGGCCCTGAAGTTGCCGAGGCCGGCCTCCCGGGCTGCTATCACGTCCTCCAGCCGCTTGCCGAAACGCTGCTCCCGGCTCTGGCGGAAATAGGCGGCGTTCTCCGCGTCCTGCATGGCATGCAGGTCGATGATCGCCGCGGTGGTCACATAGGGATGAATGGTCAGTTGCGACCAGCGTTCGATGAAGCGCGCCATCGCCTTGCCGCCTTCACCGCCAAACAGCGTCGGCCGGTCCGGATAGGATTCGTCGAGATAGAGAGCGATGGCGAAGGAATCCGAAACGACCGTCTCGCCGTCGCGGATCACCGGAACGGTTTTCGAAACGCCGCCCTCGACGGCGGGCACCTCGAGAAAGCGCGTCGGCGCGGTTGCTGTGTCCAGCCCCTTGTGGGCAAGCGCCATCACCACCTTCCAGCAATGCGGGCTGAACGGACGTGTGGTGTCGCGTCCGACGAGGTCATAGAGCAGAATGGTCATTGGCGGCGGCCCTCTCGCGGGTTAGGTAGGCCTCCTTATCGACGCGAGCCGAGGGGAAGCCATGAGACAGCATTTCATGATGTTTGCGGCCTATAATCAATGGGCCAACAAACGCATCTATGATGCCGCCGCGGAGCTCGATGAAGAGGAATTCAACCGCAATGTCGGCGCCTTCTTCGGCTCGATGATGGGCACGCTCAACCACCTGCTGACAGCCGACCGCATCTGGATGAAGCGCTTCACCGGCGAGGGCGACGCGCCGACGACGCTGGACGCCATCCTGCATCGGGGATTGCCCGGTCTGCGGATGGCGCGTGAAGCCGAGGACAGGAGGATCATCGATTGGGTCGGCGGCCTCAATGACAAGGCTTTGACAGGCCGCTTCACCTACATGACAGTCTCGGACATGCGCACGGTCTCGCAGAGGCTGGCGCCGGCGCTCGACCATGTCTTCAATCACCAGACTCACCATCGCGGCCAGGCGCATACAATCCTGACCATCCTGGGACGGCCAAGCCTGGGGTTGGATCTGATGCTCTTCCAGCGCACCGAGGAAGGCAGGGCTTTCGCCTGATCCCGGCGATGTTTGGCGGTTGGACCGGGGACCACGGTGGCCTTCAGGTTCCACAGCATACCATCCGCCGCCGCGCTCAGAAGCCCCGACGAATGGTCCTGCTGAAGCGGCACGAGCTCTACAATCACACCGACCAATGCGGGCTGTATGGATTGGGCGTCCATTAACCGATGGCTCTCAACTTGCTTCTTGCCGGTCGTATCTCATCGGCGGCCAACCAAATGCTCGCCCGAAATTCAGACAGCCATGGCGGCCTCGCCGCTGGTTTCGCTGTCGAGCTGGCGCTGCGTCAGAGCCGCTTCCGCCATCACCCATTGCTTGAACAGCAGCACCTTGCGTGCGGCAAGGCTCTTCGGGGAAGAGACAAAATACCAGCCAGCCGTGTTCGGATGGTGGACGGCGAACGGGGCCACCAGCCTTTTGGCGCGGATATCGCTGGCCATATAGGCGCGGTTGGCCACTGCAAAACCCATCCCGGAATTGGCTGCCTCGTAGGACATCATGCACGAGTCGAAATAAATGCTTTTGGCCTTGCTGAGCACGAAGCTGGCGCCGGCGAAACCAAGCCAGGATTGCCAGTTCTGGGTGCAGGTATCGGAATGCAGCAGCGTGAAGTGCCTAAGGTCGTCCGGTATCACCTTCGACAGCTTCTTGTCGCCGAGAACTTCATGGAACAGCTTGCGGCTGCACACTGGTGTCAGGTCTTCCCGAAACAGCAGATCGGATTGCAGCCCGTGAAAGTGACCGTCGCCATAGCGAATTTCAAGATCGAACTCGGAGGTCGTGAACTCATGCGTCGCGTAGGAGGTCGAGACCCGCATCACGATGTCGGGATATCGCTGCTGGAACAGCGGCAGGCGCGGAAACAGCCAGCGTGCCGCAAAGGTCGGCAGCACTGATATCTTCAGCACATGTTCCTGGGATTGCCCGGTCGCTTCCATGCTGGCGGCGACGATTCTCTCCAGCGCCTCGCGAACGCGCGAGACATAGGTCTCGCCCTCCGGCGTCAGCGACACCGCATTGCCGCCGCGCTGGAAGATCTTGAATCGCAGCTGATCCTCCAGGCTTTTGACGCGCTGGCTGACCGCTGAAGCGGTGATAAACTGTTCTTCGCCGGCGCGCGTGAAATTCCCGTGCCTCGCGGCACTTTCCACGATTTTCAGCGAATTGAGATTGACCTGACTGAGCAGACGCACGGTTTCGACCTTAAGCTGAGCTTACACTAGCACCAGCATTCCTAATTTTACAGGGGATGCTAATTTAATCGACTGCTAACTAAGTGATTGCCCTCACTTGGAGAAGTACAATGAACGCCCATATCATACCCGAATTGCGCTATGCGATGAGCCGCGAGGCCATCATCGGTCACGAAACCGCCTGGAAAGTGTCGAGTTTCGGCGTCGCGCAATATCTGCATGGCTACGATCCGGCACTGCTTGCCGCGATCGAGGAGGCTGCTCTGAAGCTCAAGGCCAGCCATGCCGTGCACAAGCACCTCGATCTGACCTTCATCACCGGGGCAGACCGTTTCATCCCCGAGATCAGGGAATTGCTCCATGACAAGCTGCGCCTGGAGCGGCTGTCCGACATGATGGGCACCAAGCTGGAGCCCTATCCGCTGTCGATCGTCGGCTCGACGGTCACCTTCATGAACCCCAAGGACGGCGCCGTGGAATGGCATTGCGATGGCGTTCCGGTCACCGAACTCATTCCACTGTCGATCAGCAATCCGCTGGTCGGCGGCCATCTCGAAATCTACTGCGACGACTCCGAAACCGGCCGCGCCATCCTCGAATCCGGCCGCGAGATCCCGCGCAACCGTGTCATGCGCATCGATCACAAGATGAACTACGCGACGCTGGGGCAGTTCCTGGGCGTCCTCCATCGCACCGCCCCGATCCGGTTCGGCGAGCGCGTCACGCTGGTGCTCAACCAGCGCTCGGTGGCCAAACCCTATGTCGACGACAACCGCATGTTCTATCTCGCCGCCGACAATGATCACGACCGTGAGTGGGTCAACGAACTGGCCGAAGATGTCTGGACCAACCAGTTGCCGGCCTATCGACGGTTCGAGGCAGAGCATCCCGTGCCCGCCGCGGTTGACGCGCCGGCTCCGGGCGGAGCCAGGGAATCGTGGTGACGAGCCATGATTCCGAAAAGTGGGAACCGGTTTTCGGGCAGGATCATGGTCAAACATAGAGATAGAGACCCATGCCGGACCTTTCGGCATGGGTCAGGCTCGATATCCGCGCTGGTCTTCGCTGCCGGCGCGGTGGCGTTGTGGTCGACCAACGCGCTGGTCGGCAAATCCCTGCTGGCCAGCCACCCGGTGTCGCAGGTGCAGTTCCTGCAATTTGCAGGCGCCGCACTCGTCTTCGCCGCCATCCGGTTGATGAGCAGGGAGAGCGCCGCGCCGGTTGCGGCCGGGGCCGCGCTCGTGCCTCTCGCGGTCGGCTTTATCGGCCTCGTCGGCACCATGGTGCTGCAATACATGGCCTTTGCTTCGATGCCGGTGATCGAGGCCAATCTGGTGGCCTATACCTGGCCGTTGATGGTCGCGGCGGCGGTCATCGCCTTTGAAAATCCACAGCGCCCGGTGCTGCTGGGCCTTGCCGCGGTGGTGGGCTTCATTGGCGTTGCATTGGTGATTTCGGGAGGGCGTAACCAATCGTGGCTCCAGGGTGATCTCGTCGGCTATCTCACCGCATTCGGATCCGCGCTGTGCATGGCCTTCTATTCGATCATGGTGGGACGGGTTGTCACCTCGCCGGAACGTCTGTTGCTGCCATCGGCGCTGATTGGTGTCGCCTTGACGTTTCTGTGGTGCGTTCACGACGGTTTCGCCTGGCCCGTCGGCACGGATCTGGCTCTCGGCCTCTATCTCGGCGCCGGTCCGATGGGACTGGGCTACTATTTCTGGTCGCGCGCCCTGAAGCTCGAAGGCAGCGGCAAGGTCGCGGTCGTCGCCTATCTCACGCCGATCGCTTCGACCCTGCTGCTGACCCTGTCCGGTGAACGGCTGACGATGACGGCCATTGTCGGAGCCGTCCTGGTCATCGGCAGTTGCGTCGCGGTCGGTGTGGAACGTTCGGAGGCCGAAAATCATGTTTGACGAAAATGCCATGTTTGACGAAAATGAACGTCTGGACATTCAGGAAGCGCATTGGCTGATCAAGGAATTTGGCGCCGAGGCGCCGCTTTACGCCGCGATGAAGGCCGAAAAGGCGATAGAACAGAAGGATTTCGGGCGTTGCGCCCGCTGGAAGCGTATTCTAGAGATATTGGCCGATAGCCTCGCCGCGAAGTCTGCTGGTTCGAAGTATTAGATTTTCTAATTTGCGCGACGTCGATTTCGCATGAAAGCTATTTTGCCGGTTCTTGATTCCTTGTTGAGAGTTGGCGGTCCGTAGGGGGACGCGGGTAAAGAGATACATCGACATAAGTCTTCGCTGGGGTGGAAGATATTGTCGCAAATAGGATGAAAGAATTGTCAAATATCGATGATAAGACCGTTATCGAGCTGACGGCCGATATTGTCTCGGCCTATGTAGGCAACAATCCACTTCCGGCTTCTGGCTTGCCCGAGCTGATTGCCAGCGTCAGTGCTTCGGTTCGCAAGCTCGCCGGTGCGGTTGTCACGGAAACTCCAAATCTTGTTCCGGCGGTGAATCCGAAGAAGTCGGTGTTTCCCGACTACATCATCTGTCTTGAGGACGGGAAGAAGTTCAAGTCTCTCAAGCGGCATCTGCGGACCGACCACGGCCTGAGCCCAGACGACTACCGGGCCAAATGGGGTCTGCCGCCGGACTATCCGATGGTTGCGCCAAATTACTCGGCGACACGGTCGGCGCTGGCAAAGTCGACAGGACTTGGCCGCAAGCCGGCAGCAGCGCCGGCCGCCGTTACCAAAGCGAAGCGCAAGGTCCCTGCCTGAGCGCTGCCTGGCCGCTAGGCGAGCCACTGATCGACTGCTTTGACGGCGCCTTCGCGGGCGTCGTTTCAAGACCTTGTGCGGCCAACTGGCCACAAGGTCTTGCGAAGCGTTGATGTCCAGTGCAAAAGCGCGGCCATGCTGATCATCAACGACCTTTCGCTCCGGATGGCCGGACGCCTGCTTCTCGACCATGCCTCGCTGACCTTGCCGGCCGGCACCAAGGCTGGCCTTGTCGGTCGCAACGGCACCGGCAAGACGACGCTGTTCAAAGCCATCACCGGCGATTTTCCCTCGGAGACGGGCTCGATCAGCTTGCCGAAGAGCACCCGCATCGGCCAGGTGGCGCAGGAAGCGCCGGGCACCGAGGATGCGCTGATCGAGATCGTGCTCAAGGCCGATCTCGAACGCTCGGCGCTGCTCGAAGAGGAAAAGACGGCGACCGATCCGCACCGTATCGCCGATATCCATATGCGGCTGGCCGATATCGACGCCCACTCCGCCGAATCCCGGGCCGCCACCATTCTCGCCGGCCTCGGCTTCGATGACGCGGCACAGCGCCGCCCCGCCTCGTCCTTCTCCGGCGGCTGGCGGATGCGCGTAGCACTCGCCGCGGTGCTGTTCGCGGAGCCCGACCTTCTGCTGCTCGACGAGCCGACCAACTATCTCGATCTCGAAGGCACGCTGTGGCTGGAAAACTATGTGTCGAAATACCCGCACACGGTGCTTTTGATCTCGCATGATCGCGACCTGCTCAACCGCGCCGTCAACTCGATCGTCCATCTCGACCAGAAGAAGCTGACCTTCTGGCGCGGCGGCTACGACCAGTTCGAGCGCCAGTACACCGAGCAGAAGGAGTTGCAGGAAAAGGGCCGCGTCAAGCAGGAAGCCGCCCGCAAACATATGGAATCCTTCGTCGAACGCTTCCGCGCCAAGGCCTCCAAGGCGAGGCAGGCCCAGTCGCGCATCAAGGCGCTGGAGAAGATGAAGCCGATCGCGGCGATCGTGAACGATTCGGTGCGGCCATTCTCGTTCCCCGAACCGGTGAAGACGGTGGCCTCGCCGATCGTGGCGCTGAACAACGTCAATGTCGGTTACACCGACGGGCAGCCGATCCTCAAGAAGATGACGCTGCGCATCGACGCTGACGACCGCATCGCGCTGCTCGGCGCCAATGGCAACGGCAAGTCGACGTTCGCCAAATTGCTGTCCGGCCGGCTCAAGCAGGAGAGTGGTACCATGACGGTGGCGCCCGGGCTGAAGGTGGCGATCTTCGCCCAGCATCAGCTCGATGATCTCCGGCCTGAGGAAAACGCCTACGAGCATGTCCGCCGGCTGATGCCGGAAGCCCCTGAATCGAAGGTGCGCGGCCGCGTCGCCCAATTCGGCCTCACGACCGAGAAGATGAACACCGCCGCCAAGGATCTGTCGGGCGGTGAGAAAGCACGGCTGTTGATGGGCCTGTCGGCCTTCGAGGGCCCCAACCTGTTCATCCTCGACGAACCGACCAACCATCTCGACATCGACAGCCGCGAATCGCTGATCCATGCGCTGAACGAGTTTCCCGGCGCCGTCATCCTGATCTCGCACGATCGCCATCTCCTCGAGGCGACCGCCGACCGGCTGTGGCTGGTCAAAGACGGCGCGGTCAACCCGTATGATGGCGACCTGGAAGACTACAAGACGCTGGTCACCGGCGTGTCCGGCGACCGCCGCGGCAAGCGCGAGGCCGACAAGGCGTCAAAAGCCGATCGCCGCCGCGACGCGGCAGCGCGCCGCGCCGCCTTCGAGCCGCTGGCCAAGGAGATCCGCGCCACCGAAGCGCTGATGGACCGCATCCGCAAGCGCATCGACGGCATCGAGGACGAGCTGTCGAATCCTGCTGTCTATGAAAAGGATCCCTCGACCGCGACCCGTTTGGCCAAGGAGCGCTCGCAACTCGCGCAGACGCTGGCCGGCCACGAGGAAAAATGGCTGACCATGTCGGCCGAATATGAGGAAGGCACGGCGGAGTAGGGGAGTGTTCTTTCCTTCTCCCCTTGTGGGAGAAGGTGGCCTCGCGAAGCGAGGTCGGATGAGGGGTGTTCCAGGGAACGCAAGCGTCTCACTCCGCTGGAACACCCCTCAACCGTCCCGGCGCTCCCACAGGGGGAGAAGGGAAGGCGCTATCTGGCCCTACACGCGCCGGTCACAATCAATTACTTTGCACCCATGAACCAGCACGCCAAGCTCAGAATCGGCCATTCGGCCTGTCCGCATGATTGCCCGTCGACCTGCGCGCTCGAGGTCGAACTGCTCGACGGCAACCGCATCGGCCGTGTCCATGGCGCCAAGTCCAACAGCTATACGGCTGGCGTCGTCTGCGCCAAGGTCGCTCGCTATGCCGACCGCGTCCACCATCCCGACCGGCTTCTGAAACCGCTGGTCCGAGCTGGCGCCAAGGGCGACGGCGCCTGGAAGGAAGCGAGCTGGGAGGCAGCACTCGACCTCGTCGCCGAAAAGTTCATCGTGGCCGAGGAGAAATACGGTTCGGAGACGGTCTGGCCCTATTACTATGCCGGCACGATGGGACTGGTGCAGCGCGACGGCATCGACCGGCTGCGCCATGCCAAGAAATATTCCGGCTTCTTCGGTTCGATCTGCACCAACCTGGCATGGACCGGCTGGATGATGGGGGCAGGCGCGCTGCGTGGTCCCGACCCGCGCGAGATGGCGAAATCCGATTGCGTGGTGATCTGGGGCACCAATGCGGTGGTCACGCAGGTCAACGTCATGACCCACGCCATCAAGGCGCGCAAGGAGCGTGGTGCCAAGATCGTCGTCATCGACGTCTACGAGAATGCGACGATGAAGCAGGCCGATCTCGGCCTGGTGCTGAAGCCGGGCACCGATGGCGCGCTGGCGTGTGCTGTCATGCATGTGCTGTTTCGCGACAGCCTCGCCGACCGCGCCTATCTCGAAAAGTACACCGACGACCCGAAAGGGTTGGAAGAGCATCTGAGGACGCGCACGCCGGAATGGGCGGCTGATATCACAGGCTTGACGGCCCCCGAGATCGAGGCCTTCGCCCGGCTTGTCGGCACGACCAAGAAAACCTATTTCCGGCTCGGCTATGGTTTTGCACGCCAGCGCAATGGCGCCGTCAACATGCATGCCGCGTCGTGCATCGCGGCTGTCACTGGCAGCTGGCAATATGAGGGCGGTGGCGCCTTCCACTCCAATTCCGGCATCTTCAAGCTCAACCAGGATGTGCTTGAAGGCACGAAGATGCGCGATCCCTCGATCCGTCATCTCGACCATTCACGTATCGGCCCGGTGCTGACCGGTGCCAGCGATGCGCTTTATGGCGGCCCGCCGGTAACGGCCATGCTGATCCAGAACACCAACCCGGTGAATGTCGCGCCCGAGCAGCGGCTGGTGAAGCAGGGTTTTATGCGCGACGACCTGTTCACCTGCGTGCATGAGCAGTTCATGACCGACACGGCCAAGCTCGCCGATGTCGTGCTGCCGGCGACGATGTTCCTGGAGCATGACGACGTCTACAAGGGCGGCGGCAACCAGCACATCACGCTTGGCCCCAAATTGATCGAGCCACCGGAAGGCCCGCGCACCAACCATTTCGTCATCGAGGAACTGGCTGAGCGCCTCGGGGTCGCCGACCGCCCGGGTTTTGGTCTCACCGAGCGCCAGCATATCGACATCATCCTGGGCAAGCGCGGGCTGGGCAGCTTCGACAGCTTGAAGGAGGACAAATGGGTCGACCTGCAGCCGGATTTCGAGACCGCGCATTTCATCAAGGGATTTGGCCATGCGGATGGTAAATTCCGCTTCCGCGCCGACTGGACCGGGCAGGCGGCGCCCAACAGGCCGCCGAGAAGCATGGGGCTGTTCGGGCCGGTGGAGCGGCTGCCGGAATTCCCTGATCATGTCGACCTGATCGAGGTCGCCGACGAGGCGCATCCGTTCCGGTTGGCGACGTCGCCGGCGCGCAATTTCCTCAACTCTACATTCTCGGAGACACCGGTATCGAAGGCCAGGGAAGGCCGGCCGGAGCTCTTGCTGCACCCCGACGATGCCGCGGCACATGGACTGGCCGACGGCGACCGCGTCGAGGTCGGCAATCAGCGTGGCGAGGTCGTGCTGCACGCAAAACTGTTCGACGGCATCAAGCGCGGCGTGGTCATCGCCGAAGGCATCTGGCCAAACAGCGCGCATGAGCGTGGCGAAGGCATCAACGTGCTGACCGGCGCCGATGCGCCGGCACCCTATGGCGGTGCCGCCTTCCACGACAACAAGGTCTGGCTGCGCGCGGCAGGCTAAGAACTCAGTTCCTTTCGCGCCAATCATACCGGCAGGATTTCGGCCGCCTTCCTTCGGTTTCGTCGGTAGCTGATGTCGTCGGCGATCCGTTCCAACCAGCCGATCGTGGGCGCTGATATCGTTGAACTAAACCCGTCTCGCGACATCGCCAATCTGACCGCCGGCGTGGCGGCAAAAATCCTCAAGGAGATTGCGGGGATGATGGTCAAGACACACGGGTGACAGGCCCGCGAGGGTACGTTTTTAACGAAGACGATCGCCCGATGACGCCGGGGAAAGACTCAGCTACCTTCTGCTGTGCGGCGGACCTAATTATCCGCTTGGCCGGCGCTTCATTCTTCCTCCCAAGCGGCGCCGGCCTTCTTCCCCAAGAGCCTGCCGAACTGGAGCGTGAGCTGACGGCGACCTCAGCTCCGGACTCCACAGGCGACATGAGGCAGGACACAAACTCGCAACGCCTAGTTCCGCCCTCGGCGCCTTGAGAATGCATCGGGGAAGCGCAAGCGAAGTCATCGCCGCCCTCGAACTTTGATCGCGCGCCTGGATGATCGGCAAGGGAACCAAATGCCGTTTCCTCGGTTGGTCCTGCTTCAATGCTTCAATGGAGTGTTGCAACCATGTTCCGTCTGCTTGTCGTCGGCGCTTTGGCTTATGTCGCCTATCGTATCGCCAGGAAGATGGTCGAGGACGTGCCCGATACAGTCGATCCGCTGCTTCTGCCACCGCCGCAACATGATCGCGAGGCCTTACGCCGGCAGTCAGCCGCCATGGGTGTCGATCCCGGGCGCTAGGGGCGATCCGTTTCCTCGGTCCGTGGGGCTCGGTCTGCCTCGCATTGACGTTGCGAACAAAGCAGAAACGATGCTTGATGGGCGATGAACCTCGCCGCCGCTGATTCGACCTTTCGGGAACCAACCGTCCAGCCTGCCTATCTCGCGCGGCTGAACGATGCCCAGCGCCAGGCCGTCGAGCATGGCGACGGCCAGATCGCTGGCCCGCTGCTGGTCATCGCCGGCGCTGGCTCCGGCAAGACCAACACGCTGGCTCACCGCGTCGCCCACCTGATCGTCAAGGGGGCGGACCCGCGCCGCATCCTGCTGATGACCTTTTCGCGCCGCGCCGCGTCCGAAATGGCCAGGCGTGTCGAGCGCATCGCCGGCGAAGTGCTCGGCCGCGACGCCGCGGTGATCGCCGACGCGCTGACCTGGGCCGGCACCTTTCACGGCATCGGCGCACGGCTGCTGCGCGACTATGCGCTGGAGATTGGCCTCGACCCGGCCTTCACCATCCATGACCGCGAGGATTCCGCCGACTTGATGAACCTGGTGCGGCACGAGCTCGGCTTCTCGAAA
This sequence comes from Mesorhizobium sp. M1396, assembly GCF_040317725.1. Taxonomy (NCBI): domain Bacteria; kingdom Pseudomonadati; phylum Pseudomonadota; class Alphaproteobacteria; order Hyphomicrobiales; family Phyllobacteriaceae; genus Mesorhizobium; species Mesorhizobium sp. M1396. The sequence continues at coordinate 19,341 of NZ_JAMYLA010000048.1, forward strand.
ACGGAAGCGCGCTTTCCCACCAAGGGCACCTGCCTTGCCATCTATTCGCGTGCCGTCAATGCGCAGGCGCCGCTTAACGAGGTATTGGGGTCTGCCTTTCCCTGGTGCGCCGGCTGGGCCGAGCAGCTGAAACTGCTGTTCGCCGGTTATGTCGAGGCCAAGCAGTCGCAAAACGTGCTCGATTACGACGATTTGCTGCTCTACTGGGCGCAGATGACGGCCGAACCTGAAATAGCGGCCCATCTGGGCGGACGTTTCGACCATGTGCTGGTCGATGAGTATCAGGACACCAACCGCTTGCAGTCCTCGATCCTGCTGGCGCTGAAACCCGACGGCGCTGGGCTGACCGTGGTGGGCGACGATGCCCAGTCGATCTATTCGTTCCGTGCCGCCGAGGTGCGCAACATCCTCGACTTCCCAAAACAGTTCGCGCGGGCCGCCGACGTGGTGATGCTGGAGCGCAACTATCGCTCGACCGAAACCATTCTCGCCGCCGCCAATGCAGTGATCGGCGAGGCCTCGGAGCGCTTCACCAAAAACCTGTGGTCGGAGCGCAAATCGACCGACAGACCAAAACTGGTGACCGTTCGCGACGAGGTCGAGCAGGCCAATTTCGTCTGCGACACCATCCTGGCCGAGCGCGAGGCCGGCACGGCACTGAAATCCCAGGCGGTGCTGTTTCGCGCCTCGCACCACAGCGGACCGCTGGAGATCGAACTGACCCGCCGCAACATCCCCTTCGTCAAGTTCGGCGGCCTGAAGTTCCTCGATGCCGCCCATGTCAAGGATGTGCTGGCGGTGCTGCGCTTTGCCGAAAACCCGCGCGACCGCGTCGCCGGCTTCCGCGTGCTGCAACTGATGCCGGGCATCGGCCCTTCGGCCGCCGCGCAGATCGTCGAGACGATGACGACGGCGCTCGACGTTGCGATGGGCCTGGCCGGCTGGCGCCCGCCGCAACGCGCGGCCGATGACTGGCCGGGCTTCGTCTCGCTCTATTCCGGCCTACGGGCCGGCGCCAAATGGCCTGCTGATCTCGAACAGATCAGGCTGTGGTACGAGCCGCATCTGGAACGTATCCACGAGGATGCGACGACCAGGCGTGCCGATCTGTTGCAGCTTGAGCAGATCGGATCGGGCTATGCCTCGCGCGAACGGTTTCTCACCGAACTGACGCTCGACCCGCCGGACGCGACCAGCGACCAGGCCGGGCCGCCGCATCGCGACGAGGACTATCTGATCCTGTCGACCATCCATTCGGCCAAGGGCCAGGAATGGAAGAATGTCTTCGTGCTCAACACGGTCGATGGCTGCATTCCGGCTGATCTCGGCGTCGGCACCAAGGAAGATATCGACGAGGAGCGCCGGCTGCTTTACGTGGCGATGACGCGGGCCAAGGACAATCTCAACCTGGTCATGCCGCAACGTTTCTTTCCGCACGGCCAGGCGGCGCGCGGCGACCGCCATCTCTATGCTTCGCGCACCCGCTTCATCCCGGCTTCGATCCTTGCGGCATTCCAACAGGTATCGTGGCCGACCGCGCAAGCGGCGCAGGGCAGGGCGGCCCGGCCGGAGGTGCGCGTCGACATCGGCGCGCGCATGCGCGGCATGTGGAAATAGTTTCTGGGATAGCGCCATGCCCCAACCACCGACCAGGATAGCCCTCGCGGGCGCGCTGGGCCGCATGGGTCGCCAAATGGCTGACGCCGTGCAGGCCGATGCGCGGCTGGCGCTAGCCGCTCGTTTCCACCGGTCGGGGATTGTCGGCGAAGGTCTGGTGAGCCGCGACGAGGCGCTTGCCATGGCCGATGTCGTGATCGATTTCACCGCGCCGGCTGCGTCCGCCGCGCTCGCCGAAGCCTGCGCCGCGCGTGGAGGGCCCGCACTTGTGATTGGTTCGACCGGCTTCGACGCCGCTGAATTGGCTGCTATCGCCGATGCCGCGAAAACCATCGCCATCGTGCGCTCCGGCAGCTTTTCGCTTGGGCTCAACATGCTGGTCGGGCTGGTCGAGCGGGCGGCGAAAGCGCTTGAGCCCGACGACTGGGATGTCGAGATTGTCGAGGCGCATCATCGCCACAAGATCGATGCGCCGTCGGGGACGGCGCTGATGCTCGGGCAAGCCGCCGCCGGCGGGCGCGGCATCGACCTGGGGACGGTCGCAAGGCGCGCTCGCGACGGCGTTACCGGCCCGCGTCCAGCCGGCGAGATCGGCTTCGCGGTGATGCGCGGCGGCAGCATCATTGGCGAACACAGCGTCGGCTTCTGCGCCGACGGCGAGACCGTGACCCTGTCGCATTCGGCGCAGGACCGTGTCATGTTCGCGCGCGGCGCCATCGCCGCCGCACTCTGGGTGAGGGGCCGACCGCCCGGCGAATATGACATGCGCGACGTGCTTGGGTTCAACGCCTCGTGATGAGCAATCCCGCCCGATTTCATCTATTCCGCTCATCGAACCGCTGAAAGCCAGCTGAAAGCTTGGGCATGCCATGACGGGGCCGCGGTGTTCACCGCGTGACCGGCCCTTGGTGGCCGGTGAGGAGGAAATGCGGCGCAGCCTGTCGGCGCGCCGCCCAGGTGGAGGAAGTTTCGTGACAGGTATCATCTCGAAGTACGCCTTGCGTTCAGCGACGCTGGCGTTGGCCATCGCCGCAACGAGTGCCACGGCGGCATCGGCGGCCGACAAGATCACCATCATCGTCGGCGGTATGGAGAAGCAAATCTATCTGCCGGCCGTGCTCACCCAGCAACTCGGCTACTTCAAGGACCAGGGGCTCGATGTCGAACTGGTCAACTCGCGCGCCGGCGTCGAGGCCGAGAATGAACTGCTGGCCGGCGCCGTGCAGGGCGTCGTTGGTTTTTACGACCACACCGTCGACCTGCAGTCGAAGGGCAAATACATCCAGTCGATCGTCCAGTTCAGCCAAGCGCCGGGCGAGGTCGAGCTGGTCTCCGCCAAGCATCCCGAAATCAAATCGCCGGCCGACTTCAAGGGCGCCACGCTCGGCGTCACCGGCCTCGGCTCGTCGACCGATTTCCTCAGTCAGTATCTGGCCGTGCGCAACGGCCTGAAGCCTGGCGACTATACGCTGCTGCCGGTCGGCGCCGGCAACACCTTCATTGCCGCCGTCAAGCAGGATCAGATCCAGGCCGGCATGACCACCGAGCCGACGATTTCCCAATTGCTGAAGACCGGTGAGGCCAGTGTCCTGGTCGACATGCGCACGCCTGAAAAGACCAAGGAAGCGCTGGGCGGCCCCTATCCGGCGGCGTCCTTCTACGTCCAGTCCGCCTGGCTCGAAGACCACAAGGATGAGGCACAGAAGCTCGCCAATGCCTTCGTCATGACGATGAAGTTCATCGCCACGCATTCGGCCGGGGAGATCGCCGACAAGATGCCGAAGGACTACTACGCCGGCAACAGGGATCTCTACGTGCAGGGGCTGGCCGGCGGCAAGGCGATGTTCACGCCGGACGGCCGCATGCCGGCCGACGGCCCGCCAACCGTGCTCAAGGTCCTCTCGACATTCTCCAAGAGCCTGCAGGGCAAGCAGATCGACCTGTCGAAGACCTACACGACGGCGTTCGTCGACGCCGCCAAGTAGCGTCGCCCGACGGGCAGAGGCTTCCATCTCTGCTCGTTGAAGAACAACGGCTTGCGCCGCTTGCTTGAATGTAACCGGCAGCGGCACGGCCCTTGCCGGACCACCAGGAGACCCGCGGCCGCGCCGTGGGCTCCCTTGCCCCATTGCGACAGGAGTGTGCCATGCAACTGCAACCCATGGCGGCCAAGAGGCTGTCTCAGGCCGCGCCGCCAGCTGACGCCGCGATCGGCATCGACGACGTGACATTGCGCTTCGTCACGCCGGATGGCCATATGATGACGGCGATCCGCGATTTCACCATGACAGTGGCGCGCGGCGAATTCGCTTGCGTCGTCGGGCCGACCGGCTGCGGCAAGTCGACGACGCTCAATCTCGTCACCGGGCTGCTGCGCCCGACGACCGGCGATGTCCGTGTCATGGGCAGCCCCGTCACCGATATCAGCCGCGACATCGGCTTCGTCTTCCAGGCCGACGCGCTGTTTCCCTGGCGCAGCGTCATCGACAATGTCGCCGCCGGCCCGCTCTATCGCGGCATGCCAAAGGCGCAGGCCTATGAGCGGGCGCGTGACTGGATCGCCCGTGTCGGCCTCGGCCGCTTCGAAAAGCACTATCCGCACCAGCTGTCCGGCGGCATGCGCAAGCGCGTCGCGCTCGCCCAGACCTTCATCAACCAGCCCAAGATCCTGCTGATGGACGAGCCGTTCAGCGCGCTCGACATGCAGACGCGCACCGCCATGCAGGACGAGCTGCTGGGTCTGTGGTCGCAGCAGAAGTCTTCCGTCGTGTTCGTCACTCACGACCTGGAGGAGGCAGTGGCACTGGCCGACAAGGTCTATGTGCTGACGGCCGGGCCAGGCACGGTCAAGAGCGTCTACCACATCGACCTGCCGCGTCCGCGCGTCATGGCCGACATTCGCTACGACCCGAAATTCGTCGAGATCGCCAAGGTGATCTGGAACGACCTGCGCGAGGAAGTGCAGCTCGGCCAGAGCCGCACCTTGCAAACCGGCCATTGAAGCGGGTCGCCGACCCGCTCCAATGGTTTTGTTTTTCGCAATTCCGGACGGAAAACCGCTTGGCACTTTTCCTGGAATTGCTCTGAGAGGAGACGCTGCCATGACCGCCATATCTCCCACCACTTCCCAGGCCGCCGTCCGCGATGCCTCCATCGCCGTTGCCGAAGGCCGGGCGAAAGCACGGCTGCGCCGCCGGCATGCGCTGGTCATCGGCCTGCGCCTGGCTATCCTGGTCGTCTTCCTCGGCCTATGGGAACTCGGTGCCGACCACGACATCATCGATCCGTTCTTCTTCGCCAGCCCGTCCGGTATCTGGGACCAGATCTGCGTGTGGGTCACCGAGGGCACGTCGCAAGGGCCGCTTTGGGTGCAGATCTATGTGACACTCGAGGAAACCTTCCTCGGCTTCGTCATCGGCGCCGTCGGAGGCATCGCCGCGGGCATCATCCTCGGCCGCAACCGACTGCTGGCGGACGTCTTTTCGATCTACATCAAGATCGCCAACTCGGTGCCGCGCGTCGTGCTGGGCTCGGTGTTCATCATCGCGCTCGGCCTCGGCATGGCCTCCAAGGTGGCGCTCGCCGTGGTAATGGTGTTCTTCGTCGTTTTCGCCAACGCCTTCCAGGGCGTGCGCGAGGCCGACCGGGCGATGATCGCCAACGCCCAGATCCTCGGCGCTTCGCCATTCCAGATCACCCGCACCGTCATCATCCCGTCGGCGATGAGCTGGATCCTGGCCAGCCTGCATGTCAGCTTCGGCTTTGCCCTGGTCGGCGCGGTGGTCGGCGAATTCCTCGGCGCCAAGCAAGGCATGGGCCTGCTGATCTCGACGGCGCAGGGCGCCTTCAACGCCAATGGTGTCTTTGCCGCCATGATCATCCTGGCGGTGATGGCGCTGGTGGTGGAGTTCATCATCACCCGCTTCGAGAACTATGTCGTCAAATGGCGGCCGGCGCCGTTCAACGAGCAGGGGACCTGATCCACTTCGGCATGCCGCGATCAGGCCAAAGGCAACCTTACCTCAACCACCAGGCCACCGGTCGCGCCATCTCCAAGGGTGACGCGTCCGCCGGCATTTTCGACGACCTCGCGTACGATGGCGAGGCCAAGCCCGCTGCCTTCCTCGGTCGAACCGGCAATGCGGTAGAAGCGTTCGAACACATGGTCTCGCTCGTCCGCCGGAATGCCGGGCCCATCATCGGCGACCGTCAGCACGGCTTTGCCGTCGATGACCGCCAGCTTCACCGTGACGCTGCCGCCGGCCGCCGAGTAGCGAAGCGCATTGTCGACAAGATTGACGATCATCTCGCGCAGCATGGTGCCGTCGCCGATGACCGGCACGGGGCCAGCCTCCTCGAGGCCGAGATCGATCCTGCGAGCGATCGCCGCCGGCGCCTGGGTTTCCAGCACGTGCCGGGCGGCGTCGGTCAGGTCGATGCGGTCGGCGCGAGGCCGCCGGCTACCGGGTTCGGCTCGCGATAGGGTAAGCAACTGTTCGGCCAGCCGCGCCAGCTTGCCGGAGCTTGCCTGCAGCGCCACCAGGGCTTCCTGTCGCGCCTCCGCAGCACTTTCGCGAAGCGCGTAGCTCGCCTGTGTCGACAGCAGCGCCAGCGGTGTGCGCAACTGGTGCGCCGCGTTCGCGATGAAGCGGCGTTGCGCCGCCATCTGCGCGCGCACCCGCTCCATGTAGGCGTTCAACGCATCGATCAGCGGCTGAATTTCGCTTTGCGCGCCCGGCACTTCGACCGGATCGAGCTCGCTGCGGCCTGGCGAGCGCACCGCGTCGCGCAGCCGGATCAGCGGCGCCAGGCCGCGACGCAGGCCAAGCAGCACGAAGATGCCGGCAATGGCCACCAGCGCCAGTTGCTGGGCAAAGGCGCTGAGCCACAGCCGCTTCACCATCGCATCATGCCCGGCCAGCGTGACACCAACGGTGACGGATATTGGCGAGTCAGCGCCGGCGCCGACCACCGCATGACTGAATGTCAGCAGCCGCAGCGCGTGGTCGCGATAGACTGCTTCCATGCTGGGCCGCCTCGGACCCTCGGGCAGGTCGGGGTAGCCGGTCAGCAAACGCCCGCCAGCCGTCTCGACACGATAATAGACGCTGTCGCGATCGCCGGTGTCGAACATCTCGATCGCCGCCGGCGGCACCGTGGCGTCGAGCACGCCGTCGACAATGGCAACCTGCTCGGCGATGGCGCGCGCCGAACCCAACAGCATCCGGTCCGTGACCAGATCGGCGGTCGCCTGCGCGCTGCGGTGGCTGGTCCACAGGTTGATGGTGGCGAGCCCGGCGAGCGGCAGCACCACCCAGGCCAGCAACTGCAAACGGAGGCTGCTGGTCCTCATGGCGCCAAATCGTCATGACGCAAGAGATAGCCGAGGCCACGCAAGGTGGCGATCTGGACACGAGATCCTTCGAGCTTCTTGCGTACACGGTGCACATAGATCTCGATGGCGCTGGGGTCGGCGTCGGTCTCGAAATCATAGATCGCGGCCGACAACGCCGCCTTGCTCACCGTGCGCCCGGCCTTGACCATCAATTGCTCCAGCACTGCGTGTTCGCGCGGCGTCAGCGCCAACGTCTCGCCAGCGAGCGAAAACAGCCGGGTATTGGTGTCGAAGACGAGATCGCCGCAGGCGACGACGGGCGCGGTGCGGTCATTGGCGCGGCGCAGCTGCACGCGGATGCGAGCCTCCAGCTCCTCGATCTGGAATGGCTTTGCCAGATAATCGTCGGCGCCTTCATTGAGGCCCTTGACGCGGCCGTCGAGGCTGGCATTGGCGGTCAGCACGATCACCGGCACACGGTTGCCGCGCGCCCGCAACATGCGCAGCACCTCTAGCCCGCCCATGCGCGGCAATGCCAGGTCGAGGATGACAAGCGCGTGGTCGCCGGCGGCCAGGGCATGCTCGACATCCTCGCCATCATGGACGACGTCCACCACATAGTTCGCCTGACGCAGGGTCTTGCCCAGCCAGTCGGCCAGGTCGCGATTGTCTTCGACGAGCAGCAGCCGCATCTCTATCGCTGTCCTGGGGTGCGGTTCACCCGGATTTCCATCCGTTTCTTCGACTGGCACAGCCAGGTCGCGCCCGATTGATGATCGTGCACCAGCGATAATATCGATCCATCCGCAAGGCAAATGCTGGAGATCCCGAGGTTCAGGCGGCGGCGCCTTCGCACAAATCGAACCGATCGGTTCGTCTTCTGTTGACGGACCGTGCAGCATGTGGTGAACGCCGGCTCGGTGAACGGTCGCGCCCGGCGGTGGGGGTTTCTGCCAACAATCTGATTTTGATGAATAAAATTATGACCGCGGAGGCTGTTTGTCGAATTTCAAGGGCCGAAATCGCACGATCCGTGGAACATCTTCGTGATTGGAATCCGTGGCGGGGCAAACCCATCTCGGGGTGGTCCGAGCGACGCGAAATTCCTCCCAAGGGCACGCCACCAGACGGACAGAACAAAGAAATACTGGAGTAAGCAAAATGACCAAGATCGCTCTTACCGCCGCCGCCATGCTCGTTGCCACGGGCACTGCTTTCGCCGGCAGCGACAATTACGGCTCTTACAATGCCAACCAGCCGGTTCCCAACCAGTCGCCTTCGAGCCAGTCGACTTTCAACATCGACACCTCGCACACCGGCTCCATCCTGAAGCCCTCGAAGGCACAGGGCGACGCCAACGCCAAGGTGCCGGCTGAGTCTGGCCAAGGCATCTGGGGCCGCTAATCTAGGCTAGTCGTGACTACCAAGTCTGACTACAAAGAGCGGTGGGCTTGGCCCGCCGCTCTTGTTTTTTGCGCGGAGTAGCGCCAGCCGGGGGCGCTGGCTCAAGCCGCCAATCCTCGCCGTCGGCAACAAACAGTTCAGTTCTCGCCCAAAAATAAAATCGGATTGGCCGGGGTCCGCTGCATGGCAGGCTTGGTCTGCCGCGCCTGGATCCTAGCCCAGGTCCTTCGGCCGCAGACAATGTGTCAGCCGGGCGCAGGACAGGCCGGACCAGTCGCCCTCGAAGACGAAGCGCGCGAGGGCTGCCGTCGGGAACTTTTCCTCGAGCTTCTTGCGCGCCTTGGCCTCCGACCCTGGCCCGGCAAGCTGGTTGGCCAGATCTTCCAGGCCCGGATTGTGGCCGATCACCAGCAAGCTGCCGCCCGACGGGTCGGCTTGACGAAGCTGGTTCAGAATATCCGCCGCTGAAGCATCGTACAGCGCCTTGGCGAATACGACCTGGGCATGGGCAGGCAGTTCCGCCGCCACCAGCCGCCAGGTGTCGCGGGCGCGCAGTGCCGGCGACACCAGCGCCAGTTCCGGCAGCCAGTCGCGCGCCGCAAGCTCGCGCCCCATCAAGTGTGCCGCCTTCAATCCGCGGTCGGTGAGCGGTCGGTCGAAATCATCGAGTGCCGGATCGTCCCAACTCGATTTGGCGTGGCGAAGCAGGAGAAGCTGTTTCATCGCCACGCTCTCGACTCACGGCGTGATGCGCGCCAGATGCTCGAGGTCGGCTTCCTCGCGCAGCGGGTCGGGGGCCATCACCACCGAGGTGCTGTTGTCGGCATCGTCGGCAAAGTGGGCAAGTATGGTGCGGCCGGCCTCCATGCGCGCCTTGCCTTCGGCGACCAGCCCCAGCGCCAGCGGATAGAGCCGGTGCTCGGTCTTCAGCACGCGGGCAGCCAGTGTATCCGCATTGTCGCCGACCATCACCGGCACGGCCGCCTGGGCGATGATCGGGCCGTCATCCATCTCGGAGGTGACGAAATGCACGGTGCAGCCATGGATGCGCACCCCGGCGGCGAGTGCGCGCGCATGAGTATCGAGCCCCTTGAAAGCCGGCAGCAGGGCAGGGTGGATGTTGATCATGCGGCCCTGCCATTTCTGGACGAAGCCGGGGGTGAGAATGCGCATGTAGCCGGCCAGCGCCACGATCTCGGCGTTGAATGCCGCGAGCGCCGCGTCGATGGCGGCATCATGCGCCTGCTTGCTGCCATGGTCGGCGCGCGAGATGACCTGCGTGGCGATGCCGCGCGCCCTGGCTATGCCGAGGCCGGCGGCGTCGGCGTTGTCGGAAATGACGCCGACGATCTCGGCCGGGAAGGCCGGATCGCTGGCCGCCGCGATCAGCGCGGTCATGTTGGAGCCGCGCCCCGAGATCAGGACAACGGTACGTTTCCTCTGTACGCTCATAGGCTGATCGAGCCCCGATAGATCACGCCGGCATCTCGGCGAGGCACGATGCGGCCGATCGGCGTCACCGTCTCGCCGGCCTCCTGCAGCACGGCGGCGACCTGCGCCGCCTGGCCGGACGCGACCGCCAAAATCATGCCGATGCCGCAATTGAAGGTGCGCATCATCTCTTCCGGCGCGACGCCACCGGTCTTGGCCAGCCACGAGAACACTGGAGGGACGTCGATCACCTCGAGGTCGAGCTCGGCCGAAAAATCCTTGGGCAGCACGCGCGGAATGTTTTCCGGGAAGCCGCCGCCGGTGATGTGGGCGAGCGCCTTGATGCCATGCGTGTTGCGGATGGCCTTGAGGATCGACTTGACGTAGATGCGGGTCGGCTCGAGCAGCGCCTCTGCCAGGGTGGCCTCGTCGTTGAACGGCGCCGGATCGCCCCACGCCAGGCCGCTGACGGCGACGATGCGGCGCACCAGCGAATATCCGTTCGAATGCAGGCCCGAGGAAGCGAGGCCCAGCAGAACGTCGCCTTCGACGATGTCGTCGGTGGGCAAGAGCTGGCCGCGTTCCGCCGCGCCCACCGCAAAGCCGGCAAGGTCGTAGTCGTTGCCATGATACATGCCGGGCATCTCGGCCGTCTCGCCGCCGATCAGCGCGCAGCCGGCCTGGCGGCAGCCCTCGGCGATGCCGCCGACGATCGCGGCACCCTGGTCGGGATCGAGCTTGCCGGTGGCGAAATAGTCGAGGAAGAACAGCGGTTCGGCTCCCTGCACGACGATGTCGTTGACGCACATGGCGACGAGATCGATGCCGATCGTGTCGTGCTTGCCGGCATCGATGGCGATCTTGAGCTTGGTGCCGACGCCGTCATTGGCCGCCACCAGCACCGGATCCGTGAAGCCGGCGGCCTTGAGGTCGAACAGGCCGCCGAAGCCGCCGATCTCGCCATCGGCGCCCGGCCGGCGCGTCGCGCGCACCAGCGGCTTGATCTTCTCGACCATGACATTGCCCGCGTCGATATCGACGCCGGCCTCGGCATAGGTGAGCCCGTTCCTGCGCTTGCTCGTTTTGGGCTGGCCCATTTCGGGCTGGCTTGTGTCGCGCTTGCTCATCGCAATTTTCCTGCTCGTTTGCGGGCTCTTCGCATGAACGGCTGCGCCTCGCAAGGATGACGACAGAATGGTTGGCTTTTACCCCGATAAAAACGAGGCGATGGCGCCCCTTGTGCAAAATCCCCTCCGCCCTCGTTTTCTCATCGGAGGCAAAATCTCGCGTCTCCATTTTCGCCTCACCCCTTTGCATCCTTGTATGTAGTTGTTGTTGGTGCTCTGTTGCCATGCATCAGGCATTGGGGGACAAGGCATGCTCAATCCTTCGCAACAGATCATGAGACTAGGCTTCGGATTCGCCGTGTCACAGGCGCTGCGCGTCATTATCGAACTCGGCATCCCCGATCTCCTGGCTGCCAGCGAGCGGTCGGTAGATGAACTGGCGGCTGCCACTCAATCGGATGCTGACTCGCTTTATCGTGTGATGCGACTTCTCGCGCCTGAAGGGGTGTTTAGGGAAGTGCTGCCCCGTCATTTCGAGTTGACGGAGGTTGGTGCGGTGCTGCGCTCCGATCGGCCGGGTCCCCGTGACTTCATCCGTATGATCAACAGCGAGGCCTATCTTGCCTTCGAGCAGCTCCTGCATTCTGTCCGCACCGGAAAGCCGGCCTTCGACAAGGTGTTCGGGAGCCCAAGGTTTGACTGGCTGTCGGAACATCCGGAGCAGGCTGCCTTGTTTCAGCGTGCCATGGTCGCCCTGAGCCAGGGCAGTAACGAGGCCGTTGCCGAAGCCTATGATTTCAAGCCGTTCACGCGGATCGTCGACGTTGGCGGCGGACATGGCCAGCTTCTCTCGGCGATCCTGGCTCGCAACCCTCATCTGGACGGCGTGCTTTTCGATCTGCCTTCGGGCGTCGCGGCAGCACGTCAGGGTGCCGGAGGCGACCTGCCGCGTACCGAATTTGTCGCCGGTAATTTCTTTGAGAGTGTTCCCACCGGGGACGTCTACGTCATCAAGAAGGTCGTTCACGATTGGGATGATGGGCGTGCCGTGGAGATCCTGCGGAATTGCCGCAAGGCAATGCTGCCGAACGGCAAGGTGCTCGTGGCCGAGACGCTCGTGCCGCCAGGTGACGAACCGAACCAGATCAAGGGTATCGACGTGGTCATGCTCGCCGTCACTGGCGGCCTAGAAAGAACGCGGGTCCAATATGCAAGCTTGTTCGACGTCGCCGGGCTACGCCTTGAACGAGTGATTCAGACCCAAGGACCCATTTCCATCCTTGAGGCATCCGCGGTCTGACCAAAGAAGTTGTCGCCGCGAGCCCAGGTCGCGGGTCTTCGCTGTCCAGCGACCGCACCTTTTCCGTGAAGGTAGGGATATCGCATGTCGAGATGGCCGGCAGGGCATAGGGGTTCAAACAGACCTTTGCCATGTCTGGCGCTTCTCCCTTGCGATCCTCCTTCGTCTCCATCATTTATCGGCAAGCAAACCCAACAGGCACGCATTTGACCGTCCCCAATCTGATCACCATCCTGCGCTTTGTTCTGGTGCCGGCGGTGGTGCTGGCAATGCTGCAGGCGCGCTGGGACTGGGCCTTTGCCGGGTTCCTCGTTGCCGGCATTTCCGACGGCGTCGACGGTTTCATCGCCCGCCGGTTCAACCAGCAGTCAACGCTCGGCACCTATCTCGACCCGATGGCCGACAAGCTGCTGCTGGTTTCGGTCTTCGTCGTCATGGGCTTCATCGGGCAATTGCCGCTCTGGCTCGTCGTGACCATGGTGTCGCGCGACGCGTTGATCGTCTGCGCCGTTGTGTTGTCCACCGTCATGGCCCATCCGGTCGAGATGAAGCCGCTTTTCGTGTCGAAGGCCAACACCGCCATCCAGATCGTGCTGGCCTCGGTGGTGCTCGGCGAACTTGCCCTGTCGGTTCACCTCGACCCGCTAAGGCCAGGCCTCATATTGCTGTCCGGGGTCTTGACCGTGGCTTCGGCCGCGGCCTATCTCGTGGCTTGGCTGAGGCATATGAGCGGCTATGGCGAAGGCTCCAAACCGGGCACCTGATCAAGAATCCATCGAAGCGGCCGCCGAGGCCGCGGCGGCAGGCGAGACTGCGTCCCTGGCGTTTCGCCGCCAGATCCGCTTCTGGCTGATCAGCGCCGTCCTGCTGGCGCTGTTCCTCTACGTCTTCTCAGGCATCCTTTTGCCGTTCGTCGCCGGCATGGTGCTGGCCTATTTCCTCGATCCGGTCGCCGACCGGCTGCAGCGGCTCGGCCTGTCGCGCTTCATGGCGACGGTGGTCATCCTCATCACCTTCCTTATCGTGCTGGTGCTGGCCTTCGTCATCCTCATTCCGGTGCTGGCGACGCAGATGGCCGATTTCGCCGGCAAATTGCCGGAATACCTGACCCGGCTGCAGAGCCTGATCACTTCTTTCGATCCGAAATGGCTGGAACAGAAGTTCGGTGTCAACGCCAATGGCTTGCGCGACGGACTGAATTCGCTGCTGACCTCCGGCTTCGGCCTGCTCACCACGGTCTTCACCTCGATCTGGAGTTCCGGCGTGGCGCTGGTCTCGGTGGTCAGCCTGTTCGTGGTGACGCCGGTGGTCGCCTTCTACATGCTGCTCGACTGGGACCGCATGGTGGCGGTCATCGACAGCTGGGTGCCGCGCGACAATGTCGCGACGGTGCGCGCCATCGCCAAGGACATCAACACCGCCACCGCCGGCTTCGTGCGCGGCCAGGGTACGCTGTGCCTGGTGCTGGGCGCCATGTACGCCACCGGGCTGACGCTGACCGGGCTGAATTTCGCCATCCTCATCGGCCTGTTCGCCGGGCTGATCTCCTTCATTCCCTATGTCGGCTCGCTGACCGGGCTGGTGCTGGCCGTCGGCGTCGCCTTCGTTCAGTTCTGGCCGGACTGGACGATGATCGTCGCCGTCGCGGTGGTGTTCTTCATCGGCCAGTTCATCGAGGGCAACATCCTGCAGCCGCGGCTGGTCGGCAAAAGCGTCGGCCTGCATCCGGTGTGGCTGATGTTTTCGCTGTTTGCCTTCGGCGCGCTGTTCGGCTTCGTCGGCTTGTTGATCGCGGTGCCGGCTTCCGCTGCCGTTGCCGTGCTGGTGCGGTTTGCCATAGCCCGCTATCTCGAATCGCCGCTTTACAAAGGTCACGGCGCGGGGCCTGTGCCACAGCTTCCGGCCGATCGCGGCGGCGGCCACCGCACGCAACCGCGTCGCTGACGTGACTGCCCAGCCAACCGATCCGCCGCGCCAGTTGCCGCTCGATCTCGGCCATGGCACCGGCTATTCGCGCGACGAGCTCGTCGTCTCCGGCACCAACAACCAGGCTGTAGCCTTGGTCGATCGCTGGCCGGACTGGCCTTCGCAGGTGGTGGTGCTGGCCGGTCCCGCAGGCTCGGGCAAGACACATCTGGCCTCCATATGGCGCAAACGCGCCAACGCGGTTGCGATCGACGCCAAGCGTATCGGTGACAGCATCGCCAATCTCGGCGCCCGCCCGGCACTGATCGACGATGTCGATACCGGAGCGGTTGATGAACATGGCCTGTTCCATCTGATCAATGCGGTGCGTGGTGCCGGGTCCACGCTGCTCCTGACGGCGCGACGCTTTCCCTCGGCCTGGGGTGTCAGGCTGCCTGACCTTTCCTCACGGTTGAAGGCGGCGGCGACGGTGGAAATCCATGAGCCCGACGATCTCTTGCTTGCCGGCGTCATCACCAAGCTGTTCGCCGACCGCCAGGTCGAGGTCGAGCCTCATGTCGTGCAATACCTGGTGCGCCGTATCGAGCGCTCGCTGGCGACAGCGATGCGCGTGGTGGAAAGGCTGGATCGCACCGCGCTCGAGCGCAAGACGCCGATCACGCGCACGCTCGCCGCGGAAACCGTCAGTGCCATGGATGAAGGGCAGGGCGAGTTCGAGATTTGAGGGCGCCGCCGGGTCAGCGAGAGACGAAACCCTGCTCGGCCATGCAACCGCGAAACACTTCGTGCGACGTGATTGCATGAGTTTGCCGGCTGACCCCGGTCCTGCCTGCGCTCCAAATCAGGTTGTAGGCCCTGGGAGTGAGGCGCTTGGGCTCTCACCCGGCGAGCTTGCCTTCAAATGCATCGAGCGATCGCCGGTACCGCGGCGGTGGACATTCCCAACGGCAATCATCAGCTTCCATTCGATGGTCTATCTCTCTGCTGAGATGTGGACCATCGAATGGTCCATAAGGAGCGACCAATGCAAGTATCTGTCACCGACGCCAAGGGGCAGCTGACCGAGTTGGTGCGCCGTGCGGAGGCGGGCGACGAGGTCATTCTGACCCGTCACGGCCATGCCGCGGTGCGGCTGGTTCCCATCAAGGCAATGCTCGACAAGGTGGGCCGCCGGGCGCTCCTGGAAGCCGTGCGTGCGGCAGGGGCTGCCAAGGCGAAGGCCGGACCGTCCGCTGCCCGTAGCCAGGATTTCCTCTATGGTGATGATGGCCTGCCCGAATGATCGCGGTCGATACCTCGGCTCTCATGGCGATTGTTCTTGATGCGCCCGATGCGAACCTGTGTATCGCCGCCCTCGAAGCCGGGGATGACGTTCTGATTTCCGCCGGCACCGTGGCCGAAGCCTTGATCGTCGCGGCACGACGCAATGTCGGTGAAGAGTTGTCCGGCCTGATCGACGGACTTGGTTTCGAGATAGTGGCGGTGACGCCGGCCTCGGCGCGCCGCATCGCCGAGGCTTATGCTCGATGGGGCGAGGGCAACCACCCGGCTGGACTCAATTTCGGCGACTGCTTCGCCTACGAAGTGGCGAAGGAGCATGCCTGCCGCCTGCTTTATGTCGGCGGCGATTTTTCTAAGACCGACATAGAGAGTGTGCTCTAGGAACCGGAGCAGGGTGACCATCGCCGGGGCATTTGCATTGCCAGGGATGGTGGATGGTCGGAGTGGAGAGATTCGAACTCCCGACCCTCTGGTCCCAAACCAGATGCGCTACCAGGCTGCGCTACACTCCGAACGGTCTGTTGCCTATTCATTTCAGTGGAGCATGGCAAGTGCAAAAACCTTGCCGCCATGCGCATTGCGCAGTAATGACGGTCGAAGGGTGGCGATGCTGCCTTGCACAATAACGAGGTGGCCATGTCCGCGCGCATTTTCAGCCCTGCCAAAACCGCGATGCAGTCCGGCAAGGCCAAGACCGGCTACTGGGTGCTGGAATTTGACCCCGAGATGCGCAAGAAGATCGACCCGCTGATGGGCTATACGACGTCGGGAGACATGAGAAGCCAGATCAGGCTCACCTTCGATACGCGCGAAGAGGCGGTGGCCTACGCCGAAAAGGAAGCACTCGCCTACCGCGTCGAGGAGCCGAAAGAGACCAAGCGCCGCCAGATTTCCTATGCGGAGAATTTCCGCTATGACCGCAGGACGCCCTGGACGCATTGAACAGCGGCCAGCGTCAAGCATCCAGCCGGCCCAAAGGCCGGCTAGCGGTCCCGTAGCTCAGCTGGATAGAGCACCGGCCTTCTAAGCCGATGGTCACAGGTTCGAATCCTGTCGGGATCGCCAGTAATTTCAAAGACTTGTGCCGGTATTCTGATCAATGCCGCAAGCCCTGGCATCCAGCGACGGCCAGCGCCGCAACCCTATGCAGCAGGGAATCCAGTCTGGCCTTGCAGCCCATTCGGCGCGGCGATCCGGAATTATTTCGTGATCTGGCAGGGTTGGAACCTTAGCTCCCATAGCGCGTTCGGGGCCTTGTATTCGCGGTGCCTATTAAAAAGGCAATGTGCGGGCCGGCGAATGGGTGGGGCAAAACAAGCGCGGGTTGGGGGAGGAGAAGCCAGGCTATGTCGAAACGTGAAATTGGAACGTCCCCTTCGTTGGGGCGGCGTATCGCTGAACTCAGGGCGAGAATGCAGGATGCGGAAATTTCCGACCATGAGATGAAAACGTTTCACAAGGTCGCCGCCATCATGGGGCCGGGCGACGGCTCCCTACGGCTGGATGCCGACGACCTAATCGCGGCATCCTTCGTTGTCGAGACGCTGGGCGAACAGGCGTCCAACCGCTGACATTTCCCTCCATCAGCCCGAAGTTCTGATCGCGAGAGCCAGCGCGGCCGCCGTCAGCGGCCGTTGCCTTGCCGCCCGATATTCAATTGGAGGGAAAGTCTTATCAATTTGTTTGCGTTGGTCCGTCATGGTAGCGGCGACTAACGGAGTTGAACGCGATGAGGATCGATCTGTCGCCGACGGGTTGGGGCAGGGTGATCGCTGTGACCATCGCCGGTACGGCATTCTTCATTGCCGTGGCGTTCTTCGTCGATTCTTTCAATTTCCCCTATCTGTCGCGCGAGGCCGTGTGGCGGGCGCAGATGACCGACCTGATGCTGCCTTTGGTGCTGGGCGGCTCGTTTTTGTTTTTCCTCATGTGGAAGATCCGCCAGTTGGCCATCGCGCAGCGCGACCTCAGCGTCATTGCCGCGACCGACAGCCTGACGGCGGTGCTGAACCGTGGTGCCTTCTCGATGCTGGTCGAGGCCTATCTCGAGCAGACCCGCAAGCAGGAGCAGACCCGTTCGGGGGCGCTGCTGATCATCGACGCCGACCACTTCAAGTTGATCAACGACCGCCTGGGCCATGACTGCGGCGACCAGGCGCTCAAGCTGATAGCGCAGGCGATCAAAGGGCAACTGCGTGGCGGCGATATTGTCGGCCGCATCGGCGGCGAAGAATTCGGCGTGTTTCTTCCCGGCGTGGATCCCTCGCAATCCTGGGTGGTTGCCGAAAGCATCCGCCGGCGTATCAGGGAGATGGACTTTTCGCCCGGTGGCAGACCTTGCCCGCTTTCCGTCAGCATCGGCGGCACGAGCTTTACCGGACCGATCACCTATCAGGAAATCTTCTCCGCTGCGGACAGAAGGCTTTACACGGCCAAGTCGAACGGGCGCGATCAGGTCAGCTTCGATCCGGCGGCGGCCGCCCCGGTGCCTCAACCCAGCGTCGCTACGGTGCATTGAGAGCAAAGGCGACCGTCGCGATCAGTCCAGATCGCCCACGAAAATAGCGACTCATTCGTCCGATCTGAGCCGATGACGCGATCTGGCGTCACCGCCGCTCCGTTTCTCCAGCGAATAGATCGACGCATTCTCTCGTGCTGTGGCTCGACTTTAATTCGGCTTGCGCGGCAATTCGGCATGCGCAGCGCATTGAGACCTTTTCAGTGCGTTGCCGTGAATGTATTGCTTTCTGACCATTGGCCATAAGAGTCATTCAAGAACCCACTCATGAAAATATTTCCTTCAATTGAAAAAGCGCTTCGACGCTCGCGTGATAGAGTGTTTGAGCGGCTTCGATCCTTTGATCAGTTTCGGCAGATCAGCTTGCTGACGATAAACAACGATATAGTACTAGTTACCAGGCAGTTTGCTGATCATAAGCTGACATTCTCTCCGCACGAAACAATAGGAAAGAGTTTATTCAAGAATGGTCACTTTCAACGTGGACTGGCGGACAGGGTACTAGAGATTGTTGGAAAGCCAGGAGGGAAGACTCTTTTAGAGATTGGCGCAAATATTGGTACGCATAGTGTATATTTGACGCGTAGCGGCCAGTTCGATCGGCTAATTTGCGTTGAGCCGGAGCCAAGAAACGTCAAACTACTGAAACAGAATCTATTTCTCAATGATTTGACAGATAAAACAATAGTTGTGGAGTGCGCGGTGGGCGATCACAACGGCGTCGTTGATTTTTATTTCAACGAAAGAAATTATGGCGCAAGCAGTATGATCAAGCCAAAAGACAACGCGTGCTCAACGCGAGTGCCGCTCCGTCGCGTGGATGATATTCTGCGTGGGGTGAACGTTAGCCCTGACGACATCGGTCTTGTCTGGATGGACATCGAGGGTGCCGAACTGGGAGCGTTGAAGTCCATGAGGGAACTGGTTGATCGTCGCATTCCGATCTTGATGGAGTATGTGCCGTCTTGGTACGGGCCATCAGAAGCGAACGAAATGACCGCATATCTATCTCAGCACTATGGGCGCTGCGTCGTCTTCAGCGGGAAGTCGGAAAGAGAGATGGACATTCGCAATTTGCCTGGCGGGGAGAGCGATATTCTTCTGCTGCCGTAAAGCTCGTCACACCGCATAACAGGCTGGTGTCGGCGGCCTTTTTGTTTCCCGTAACCCGGGACTCGCCAACGTGCGGTGAAGGAAAGCTGCCTCGGATCGCTTTCCTTGACGTTGCCTTATCGCCGTGCTTCTTCCGCCTCGGTGATTATGGGGCACCGCTGAAAACATTCCCGCTTTCCTAAGTTCCCTAAGCATCCGGGCGGCGGTCCAGTCACGGGCCTTCTCAATGCCGGCGAACGAATGGCGGGACGAGACAAGGCAAGGTCAGCGCGGCAACAATGATCCATCTATTCAATGGCTTTCAGAGCCCCTTTGGCGGCAGTGACCTCGAGACGCTGGAACTCTATCGGCTGTTGAGCGCGGACGCGGAGGTGCGTCTGTGGGCTACCTCCTCCAGGGTGTCCGGCGAGTTGATGCGACACTCACCAATTCGCCGCATCTCGCCGCTAACGCGGAACGTGCCGGATGGCGGCACCTATGTCTTTCTCGGAGCGCATTGGCGCAACAAAATATGGCCTTACCTGATCCCGCGGCCGCGCCGGGTGATCTACGTCTTCAACACCTTTCACCCGAAAGTCATCGCGCTGACGGCGCGCATGCCCCGCATGCTGAACTGGCCCGAAGCCGAACTGGTGCTGATTTCCGATTTTCAAAAAAGCGTGCTTCAAATCGACGGTGTCGTGCATCCGTCGCCGATCGAGATCGGACGTTTTTCACCAAGGCTGGTCCGACCGGATGGTCCGTTCACGGTGGGGCGGCTGAGCCGCGATGCGCCGGACAAGCATCACGCCGACGATGCGCCGCTTTACGAGGCATTGCTGGCGGATGGCGCTGCGGTGCGGATTCAGGGCGGGATGCCGCTGAAGGAGCGGCTCGCGCTCCATCCGCGATTGGAACTCCTGCCGCAGGGCCAATTTGCCGCCGAACAGTTCCTGTTGAAGCTGGACGCATTCTACTATCGCACCGGCTCGCATGTGGTGGAGACGTTCGGTCGCGTGGTGTTGGAGGCGATGGCCTGTGGTTTGCCCGTGGTCTGTCATTCGCATGGCGGCTACGCCGACCACATCAGGCATGGCGAAAACGGCTTCCTGTTCGAGACGACGCAACAGGCGGCGCGGATCCTGGCCGATCTCAAAGCCGATCCGAAACTGCGGGCGACAGTGGGTCGCGAGGCGCGGCAGACGGTCGAGCAGTTGTTTTCGCCGCAGGCACTGCGACGGCGGCTGGATTTCTATCTGCGTTAGCGGCACATCATCCGTCGGGCTTCGCGGACACCCTCGGCGCAACACGTGTCCGTGTGTTGTCAACGATCTCGACATCGCGTTAAAGCCGGCATGCAGGCGGACCATCGGGGCGGACAGCCAGCGCGCACCACAGGCTGAGCAGGACTTCTTACCGATGACATTGATGAGCGCGGCGGCTCTGCTGATCCTTGTCCTGACTTACGCCGGTGTCGCCATTGGCCGCATCCCCGGCCTGCGTCTCGACCGTGCGGGGATCGCGCTGCTCGGCGGGGCCGCGATGATCGCCATCGGCGCGCTCAGCATGGAGGACGCCTACCGGGCGATCAATTTCGACACCATCACGCTTCTGCTCGGCATGATGATCGTGGTGGCGCATCTGAAAGTGTCGGGCGCCTTTCGCGGCCTTGGCGCCATCGCCATCGAGCACGCGCATGCGCCCTTCATACTTTTGGTGATGGTGACGCTGCTGACCGGCGTGCTGTCGGCCTTCCTGGTTAACGACGCCATCTGCCTTGTCATGGCGCCGATCGTCGTCCACGTCACCCGCGTCATCAAGCGCAACCCGATCCCCTATCTGATCGCCACCGCCACCGCGTCGAATTGCGGCAGCGTCGCCACCATCACCGGCAATCCGCAAAACATGGTCATCGGCGCGCTGTCGGGCATTTCCTATCCGGCCTTTTCGGCGGCACTCGCTCCGGTCGCTCTGTTCGGCCTCGTCGCGGTCGTTGTCATCATCCGCGTCGTCTACCGGGCCGAATTCGCCCGAAAGGTCCAA
The DNA here is from genome assembly GCF_040317725.1 of Mesorhizobium sp. M1396. Lineage (NCBI taxonomy): Bacteria > Pseudomonadati > Pseudomonadota > Alphaproteobacteria > Hyphomicrobiales > Phyllobacteriaceae > Mesorhizobium > Mesorhizobium sp. M1396. The sequence goes on from NZ_JAMYLA010000048.1 coordinate 40,355, forward strand.
TTGACGCCCGAGGTCTCGCGTGGCCGCATGCACAAGCGGCAGGTGCTGAAGGCGGTGGTGGTGTGCATCGGACTGGCAATTGCCTTCTTCGCTGGTGTGCCCGTCGCCAAGGCGGCACTCGTCGGCGGCGCGATCCTCTTGCTCACCCGCGCCATCAAGCCGGAACGCATCTACCGCGAGATCGACGGTCCGCTGCTGTTCATGTTCGCCGGCCTGTTCATTGTGGTCGCCGGCGCCGAAAAGACGCTGCTTACATCAGACATGATCGCCTCGGCAAAGAACCTCGGGCTGGACGATGTCTGGCGCCTGTCGGGCTTCACCGCGGTGCTCTCCAACATCATGAGCAATGTCCCGGCAGTGCTGGCGCTGCGGCCTTTCATTCCCGGCCTCGAAAACCCCGAGCGCGCCTGGCTGGTGGTCGCCATGAGCTCGACGCTGGCCGGCAATTTCACGCTGCTTGGCTCGGTCGCCAATTTGATCGTCGCCGAACAGGCACGGGCCGCCGGCACGCCGCTGTCATTCGGCGCCTTCTTCAAGGTAGGCTTGCCCTTGACGCTGATAACGCTGGCGGCCGGCACCGCATGGCTGGCGCTTGGGTTCTAGATCTAGTCGCTTGAAGTCCGCGCCCGCACAAGCGTCGCCGCGGCGCGGCCGGCCGCCTCGATATAATCGGGGTTGCGGTGGATCAGCATGATCGAAAACGAGCCGTCGATCAGGACTACGATCTCGCGCGCCAAGGCTTGCGGCTCCCCGACGCCGCGATCGGACAATTCGCCAGCCAGCCATGTTTCGAAATTCAACTTGTGCCGCGACCCGACCTTGATCGCCGGATGTCCGGGCATCGAGGCGAGTTCCGCGGCCGTGCGCAGGAAACCGCATCCTTTCCATTTCGGATGGCGGGCGGCCCGTGCCAGATTGGTAAAGATCGCCTCGACCTTGCGATCCGCGCCGCCTTCGGCAGCATCGAACCAGCCGGCCATCCGCTTCAGATTGGGTTGGTCGCGGCCATCGAGATATGCGGCGATGAGGTCGTCCTTGCTCTTGAAATGGTAGTAGAGCGTCCGCTTGGTGAGACCCGCCGCCTCGGCGACGGCATCGACGCTGACGCGACCGATTCCTTCGGCGTAGAAGAGCCTGGTCGCGGCATCGACAATGCGTTTGCGGGTGGGGCTTTGTGCGTCAGGCATGAGCTTAAGTATACCGACTAGTGAATATACACAAGCGCCAAAGGGCATAGTCTTCCGGCCATCAGCATGATGGAGAAGGAAGAGCCAATGACCGATCTTGTCCTCAACGAGACCAGGGATGGGATTGCCATCCTCACCCTCAACCGGCCGGAGAAACTCAATGCGCTGAACTATGCCCTGATCGATCGCCTGCTTGCGATCCTCGACGACATTGAAATCGACGACGGCGTCCGGGCGGTCATTCTTACCGGAGCAGGGGAGCGGGCGTTTTCGGCGGGTGGCGACATCGCCGAGTTCTCGGCCAGCGTGGCGCTTGGCGTCGATGTCGCGATGCGGGACTTCGTCATGCGCGGGCAGCGCCTGACGGCAAGGCTGGAAGCCTTCCGCAAACCCGTCATCGCCGCCGTCAACGGCATTGCCTTTGGTGGCGGCTGCGAAATCACCGAGGCGGTGCCGCTGGCCATTGCCAGCGACCGGGCTTTGTTCGCCAAGCCGGAAATCAACCTTGCGATGCCGCCGACTTTTGGTGGAACGCAGCGCTTGCCCAGGCTCGCAGGGCGCAAGCGGGCGCTGGAACTGCTTTTGACCGGCGATTGGTTCCCGCCGCGGCGCGCTCTCGAACTTGGCCTCGTCAACGAGGTGGTGCCGCATGGCGATTTGATGCCGGCCGCAATCGGCCTGGCCAGGCGTATCCTGCGGCACTCCGATCTGGCGATCGCGAGCATCCTCACGGCGGTGGCGCGCGGCCTCAACCAGAGCATCGCCGACGGCCTGCTGGTCGAGGCCGAGCAGTTCGCCCGCATGGCCTCGACAGCCGATTTGCGCGAAGGGCTCGATGCCTGGATCGAGCGGCGCGAGCCGCGCCATAAGGGCACATGGACGCATATCGCGCGGCCTGACGAGCCCAGGCGAGCCTCGCTGGCGTCGGATCAGGGCGCCACCACCAGCCGGCCTTTCATATTGGGGTGAAAGCGGCAGAAATAGTCGACCGATCCCGCGGCTTTCAATGTCAGGCTCGCGGATTTCTTCGGCGGGATCGTCACCTCCCAGCCACCTTTCAAAGTGGCCGTGTGGGCGAACGCGTCCTTGTTCACCCACTCGATCGTGTCGCCGACCTTCGCCTCGACGGCGGCCGGCGAGAACACCAGTTTGTCGATGGTGACCTGGATGGTTTCAGCTTGCGCCGGGACGATACCGCCGGCCAGCATCAACGCAATCCACAGATTGCGTTTCGGCATGCTCCCGGTCCTTGCTTCAGCATGCCGGCGATGTGTTCGGCATGCTGAGATTGAGAGATTGGACGCTGTTGCCGGCAAAAGGTTCCCGAAGATCTTTCTCCGGGTCCGGCGGGGTTAAGCTACCGCATCCAATGAAGGCTTGTCAGCAGCCTGCAGGCGCGCCGTGGCCGCCAGGAGATCGGTCTGGGTGATCAGCCCGAGAATCCGCTCGTCGTCGTCGACGATGATCACCGCATGGCTGCGGCCATTGGTGAGCACGGGCAGCAGACCCATGGCGGCGAAATCGGCGGCGGCTGTCGCCGCCGGCGATATCACGGATCCAACCGTGCCTGAGGCCAGGGTCAGTTCCCGCAATCCCACGGTGCCCGCCAGCCTTGCCTCCGCGTTGACGACCGGCAAGGTGCGGATGTTGTGGTCGAGCAGCAATTGGCGCGCCGCCTCGGCTGAGGTGTGTGCGTCGACCGAGATTACATCGCGCGACATGATGTCCTCACACAGAACGGTCTTGTGCGCGCGCACCATCGCCTGCAATTCGACTTGCCGCAGCAGCCGGTCGAGATCGCCGCGATCGATATCGAATGTCTCGTCGAGTGCGCCAAGCGCGGCATCGATGTCTTCGGACCGGAAGCCGACGCGCGACTGTGCAGGCGGATCGCTGGTGCCATGGCTATTCGTCGGTGCTGCAACCGGCACATGCGGATAATTGCGCCGGGCCAGTCTGTGGAAGCCGTAGCCGAGCGCCACCAGCAGGATCGAGTTCAGCGCCACCGGCACGAATGGGAACAGGAAGCCGGCGCTGATGACGGCGGGCCCTCCCAGCACCGCGGTCAGGGCGGCGGCTCCGCCCGGTGGATGCAGGCAGCGCGTGAACGACATGGCGGCGATGGCCAGTGCCACCGCGATGCCGCTGGCAAGCGCGGTTTCGTGGATGAAATGCGCCACGATCACGCCGACCAGTGCCGATATCGTGTTGCCGCCGATGATCGACCATGGCTGCGCCAGCGGGCTGGCGGGGACGGCGAACAGGAGCACGGCCGACGCCCCCATCGGCGCCACCAGCAGCGGCACATGCGGACCGTTGCCGAGCACAAGGCTGGCGATGACGCCGGTGAGTGCAATGCCGATCGTCGCGCCGATGCAGGCGACAAGGCGCTCGCGCAGCGTCGCGCCGGCAAGAATGGGAACAAAGAGGCGGAAGGCCATGACGTCGAAAAACTCTGCCGTATTCCAGGGGAAGTCGAAAGTGTACTGTTCGCACCGCAATGACGCGGCAACATTGGATTTGAAAGCCAAACTGATCCGGGAAACAGCAGTTTGAGGGAATAGAATTCCGCTACGCAGCCGCCGCGGCGGTCAGGCCGCGCGAAATGTCGGCCTTCAGGTCGTCGACATCCTCGAGGCCGATCTGCAGGCGGATCAACGGACCCTCATAGGGCGCTTTCGCGACAACGCGGTCGCCGAGCCAGACCGGCACGGCAAGGCTCTCATAGCCGCCCCAGGAATAGCCGAGGCCGAAGATCCGCAGTGCGTCGAGGAAGGCGTGCTGCTGCTTCTGGCCGCCGCCGGCAAGGACGATGGAAAAGATGCCGCTCGAACCGGAGAAGTCGCGCTTCCACAAATCGTGGTCCGGGTGGCTGGGTAGGGCAGGGTGGAGCACGCGCGCCACGCCTTTCTGGCCTTCGAGCCAGGAGGCGATGGCGAGCGTGCTGCGCTGATGATGCTCCAGGCGCACGCCCATGGTGCGCAGGCCGCGCAGCACCTGGTAGACGTCGTCGGGTCCGGCACAGCAGCCAAGCGTGCAGAAGCTTTCATAGAGATGCTTCCAGCAGCTCTCATTGGCCGACACCGTGCCCAGCAGCACGTCGGAATGGCCGGCCGGGTACTTCGTCGCCGCATGGATCGAGATGTCGACGCCGTGGTCCAGTGGACGGAAATACAGCGGCGTCGCCCAGGTGTTGTCCATCATGACGATGGCGCCCGCGGCGTGCGCCGCCTTGACGATGGCCGGGATGTCCTGCACCTCGAACGTATTGGACGCTGGAGATTCCGTGAACACCACCTTGGTGTTGGACTTGATCAACGCCGCGATGCCGGCGCCGACCTCGGGAGCGTAGTATTCGACCTCGATGCCCAGCCGCTTCAGCATCGTGTCGGCGAAGTTGCGGGTCGGGTGATAGACGGTATCGACGATCAGCAGATGGTCGCCCGCCGACACGAAGGCGAGCAGCGGCACGGTCACCGCCGCCAGGCCCGATGGCACCACGATCGTGCCGGCCGAGCCTTCCAGCGCGTCTATGGCGTGGGCAAGGGCATCGGTCGTCGGCGTGCCGCGCGTGCCGTAGGTGTATTTCTGGCTGCGTGCCGCCATCGACGCCGCGTCACGAAAAAGCACGGTCGAGGCATGCACCACCGGCGGATTGACGAAGCCGAAATAGTCATGCGGATTGTTGCCTGAATGGGCGAGCCGCGTGTTGATGCCCATCCCGCCGCTAAAGTGTTCGCTGCCGTCTTTCGCCATTCCGCGTCGCCTTGTTGACAAGCCGCTAGCCATAGTGCGGCGTCATGGACCGTGCAACAGCCACCGGCCGCCAGGGGATGGACTTCGAATATGCCAATTCGTCGCGGCAAACGGTGGCGATGCGGGGAGTGACGCGACCCCGGCGGTGCGTTGTAGGCAACAGCGCCAGTCTCCGCCGACAGGGCAACGAACTCGGGTTCCCTCGCAGCCTTCGCCGGCGCGTTGGCTGACGGAGCATCAACCGAAAAACCCGCCTGTGCGGCGGGTCACTGGCGCAAATCAGCACCATGGAGGAATATGTACCATAGCTGAGGTCATGGAATCAAGAAAAAATTCCTATCGTGAAAAGCTGCCGGCACAAAAACTGCCAACACCGCCGAACTGGCTGTCGTCAGGTCTTTTATTAACCTGAATTCGGAGCCCTATCTCCGCCGATCGGCCTATTGTGGACGATTGCGAAAGATATATAATCGTCTGCTAATATTAATCGCCGGATTGCTTCGATCAGATGCTGCCGGATGGTTGTTGCCGGTTGTCCTTCTGGTCCTCCACGATCCGGATCGCGTTCACGAAGCGTGCGCGCGGCAAGGGGAGGAATGCCATGCCCGACGTCAAATGGACAATGAAGGCGCGCGAATTCACCAACTGCAACTGCGCCTATGGCTGCCCGTGCCAGTTCAACGCCATGCCGACATACGGTTTCTGTGAAGCGGTTGCTGGCATGGAAATCGAGAGTGGCCATCACGGCGACACCAAGCTCGACGGATTGCGGTTCGTCGGAATTTTCCGCTGGCCCGGCGCCATACACGAGGGCAGGGGCGAAGCCGCTGTGGTTATCGACGACAGGGCGACCGAGGCCCAGCGTGGTGCGCTGCTTCGCATATTGGGCGGTCTGGATACCGAACCAGGTGCGACGATATTCCAGGTCTTTTCGACCACGCTGGAGAAATTCCACGATCCGATCTTTGCCCCGATCGAATTCAAGGTCGATGTCGGCGCGCGAACCGCGCGGCTGCACGTCAACGGCGTAACCGACGGCCATGGCGAGCCGATCAAGAATCCGGTCACCGGCGCGGAACACCGGGCGCGCATCGACCTGCCGCACGGCTTCGAATACGCGATCGCCGAAGTCGGACGTGGCTGGACCAAGACGACGGGCCCAATCAAGTTCGAACTGGCCGATTCGCACAGCCATTTCGCCAATCTGCATCTCACGCAGAGTGGCATCGTGCATTGACCTGATCCAATGACCGACACAGCCCTCGAGGCGGTGCTGCGGCGCGACCGCGCGGTCGTAACGGCCGCGCTCGTCGTGATTGCCGTGCTCGCCTGGGCCTACGTGCTGTGGCTCGCCGCCCACATGGTCATGCCCGGCTCCCCCTTGCCGGACAGCGCAGGCAGTGACATGGCGGGAGTGGACATGTCGAACATGGGCGGCATGGATATGGGCGCCACGGTGGCGCCCGGTTTTCGGGCATGGGCATCGGCCGATTTCGCTTTCATCTTCACGATGTGGGCGGTGATGATGGTCGGCATGATGACGCCTTCGGTCGCGCCGATGCTGCTGCTCTATGCCGGCGTCGCTCGCAAGGCGCGAGCGGATGGCCGGCCTATCGCTTCGACGGGATGGTTTTTTGCCGGCTATCTCGCCGTCTGGGTCGTGTTCAGCATCGTGGCGACCGGTGCGCAATGGCTGCTCGCCCGTCTTGCCCTGCTCGATCCCTCGATGGCGACCGACAGCGCGATCCTCGGTGGGCTCGTCCTGATCGCCGCTGGTCTCTATCAATGGACGCCGATCAAGGGCGTCTGCCTGCGCCAATGTCAGGCGCCGATCGCGTTCCTGACCAGCCATGGCGGGTTCCGCTCCGCTCCGCTCGGCGCACTTCGGCTCGGCGTCGATCATGGCGCCTATTGTCTCGGTTGCTGCTGGGCGCTGATGGCTCTGCTGTTCGTCGGCGGCGTCATGAACGTGCTCTGGATCGCCGGCATCGCCATCCTTGTCTTGCTGGAGAAAACGGTCCCGACCGGGCAGTTGATCCCGCGCGTTTCCGGCGCGTTGATGGCTGCTATCGGAACCTGGCTCGTCTTTCGGGCGCTTTGAAAACGATCCTTGTCTCAAGGCGATATTGGCTCGCAACCGCCCAATATGCGTTGGATACCATTGCGCCGGGTCAGTAACGCCGAGGTATTGCCTGGGATGAATCTCGCCTGCCGCGGCCTGCATTTGCGTTGTATGAGCTTTGCCGTCTTTATTTGCGCTGCTGACTAATTCGCGGGCGCGTTTGTCTGCAATTCAGGCATTTGCGGCAATCGGTTTTCAAACTCCTTCGGTTTCGGTCATTTCCCTTGACCTCACAGGAATTATCGCCTTCGATGACATTCGTGAATGGGAGGCTGCGCGTCGGTTACCGATGCGGGGTTCCGGGAATGGGCCGGAACGGGAACTGCATTCACACGGGAAAAAGGTCAGGGTTTGCCCTGAAAAACAGAGAAAAGGGTCTGTGGGTCATGAAACATATTGCTATCGGCATTCTTGGCGCCGCCACGCTTGGGTTGATGGTGTCGGCCGCGTCGGCGGCCACGCTCGATACCGTCAAGGCGAAGGGTTTCATCCAGTGCGGCGTCTCGACAGGCCTGGCCGGCTTCTCGGCGCCGGACGACAAGGGTGACTGGCAAGGCATCGATGCGGATTTCTGCCGCGCTGTCGCGGCCGCCGTCTTTGGTGACGGCACCAAGGTCAAGTTCACGCCGCTCAGCGCCAAGGAGCGGTTCACCGCGCTGCAGTCCGGCGAGATCGACATCCTGTCGCGCAACACCACCTGGACCATCAACCGCGACACGGCGCTTGGCCTGAATTTCATCGGCGTCACCTACTATGACGGCCAGGGTTTCATGATCAATGCCAAGAAGCTGCCGGGCGTCAATTCGGCGTTGCAGCTTTCCGGCGCCGCCGTCTGCGTGCAGAGCGGCACCACCACCGAACTCAATCTGGCCGACTATTTCAAGGCCAACAAGATGGAGTACAATCCGGTCGTCTTCGAAAAGCTGGAAGAGGTCAACGCCGCCTATGACGCCGGCCGTTGCGACGTCTACACCACCGACCAGTCGGGCCTCTACGGCATCCGCCTGACGCTGGGCTCGCCGGCCGACCACGTCGTGCTGCCCGAGATCATCTCCAAGGAGCCGCTCGGACCGGCCGTGCGCCAGGGCGACGACCAGTGGTACCACATCGTCAAGTGGACCTATTTCGCACTGTTGCAGGCGGAAGAGCTTGGCATCACCAAGGCCAATGTCGACGAAATGAAGAACTCGCCCAGCCCGGAGATCAAGCGCGTGCTTGGCCAGGAAGCCGATACCAAGATCGGTACCGATCTCGGCGTCTCCAACGACTGGGTCGTCAACATCGTCAAGGCCGTGGGCAATTATGGCGAAATGTTCGAACGCAATGTCGGTTCGGGCAGCCCGCTGAAGATCGCGCGCGGCATCAACGCGCTGTGGACCAAGGGTGGCCTGCAGTACGCTCCGCCGATCCGCTGATCGAAATGTGATCCGGGAGGCAGGTCGTCTGCTTCCCGGTTTCTCTTTCCAGGGGACGGTCGAATGGCATCGCAGGAAGTTCTTCGCGAGGAGCCCAGCCGCGGTTCCTTCATCAACGATCCGAGGGTCCGGGGCGTATTCTTCCAGGCGGTGGTCGTCGTCGTGCTGGTGGCTGGCGTCTGGTGGATTGCCCACAACGTCATCGACAATCTGACCCGGCTGCACATCGCGTCGGGCTTCGGCTTCCTCAAGGGCCGCGCCGGCTTCGACATAAGCGAAAGCGCCATCGCCTATTCATCGGATTCGACCTATGGCCGTGCCATCCTGGTTGGTTTCCTCAACACCGTGATCGTCGCCGTCGTCGGCATAATCACCGCGACAATCATCGGCTTCATTGTCGGCATCGGCCGGCTTTCGCAAAACTGGCTGATCAGGAAGATCTGCACGGTCTATGTCGAGGTGTTCCGCAACATCCCGCCGCTGCTGGTCATCTTCTTCTGGTATTCCGGCGTGCTTGCCGTGTTGCCGCCGCCGCGCGAGAGCATCAATTTGCCGTTCGGCTCCTTCCTCAACCAGCGCGGCTTCTATTTTCCACGCGCCGTCTGGGGCGACGGCTCGTGGCTGATCTTCGTCGCTCTGCTTGTCGGCATCGCCATGGCGTGGTTCGTCGCGCGCAAGGCGCGGCAGCGGCAGATGGCGACCGGCCAGCAATTTCCGGTGTTTTGGACGTCCGCCGCGGTGATCGTCGGGCTGCCGCTGCTCGCCTATGCGCTGAGCGGCTTCCCCTTGAGTTTCGATTACCCGAAGCAATCGACCTTCAACCTGACCGGCGGCTTCCAGGTCAGGCCGGAGTTCCTGTCGCTGTATCTGGCGCTGTCCTGCTATACCGCCGCCTTCATTGCCGAGATCGTACGCGCCGGCATCAGGGGTGTCAGCACGGGCCAGACGGAAGCTGCCGGTGCGTTGGGGTTGCGGCCCGGATCGATCCTGCGGCTGGTCGTCGTGCCGCAGGCCATGCGCATCGTCATTCCGCCGCTGACCAGCCAGTATCTCAACCTGACCAAGAACTCGTCGCTCGCCATCGCCATCGGCTACCCGGACCTGACGGCGACCGCCGGCACGGTGCTGAACCAGACCGGCCAGGCGGTCGAGGGCGTGGTGATCATGATGGTGATCTATCTGGCCATCAGCCTTCTGACCTCGGTTGTGATGAACTGGTTCAACGCCAAGATGGCGCTGGTGGAGAGGTGAGGTAAGGACATGCAAGAACATGATATGTCCTGGGTGCGCAGCGAAATGGCGCTGGCGCAGCCAGCGCCTGCCGGCGTCACGGGTTTCGGCGCGTGGGTGCGCAAGAACCTGATCGCTTCCACCGGCGACACCATTATGACCATCGTCGGCATCGCCCTGGTGGCGATGATCCTGCCGCAAATCATCAACTGGGCGTTCATCAACGCTGTGTGGACCGGGCCGGACCGGACCGTATGCGCCACCGTGACGCAAGGCGGCGTCCAGCCGGAGGGCTGGACCGGCGCCTGCTGGGCTTTTGTCAATGCCAAATTCGGCCAGTTCATGCTCGGGCGTTATCCGATCGAGGAGCGCTGGCGTCCGATCCTGGTCGCCATCCTGTTCGTGGCGCTGCTGGTGCCGATGCTTATCCCGAAGGTGCCGCGCAAGGGCCTGAATGCCATTCTGCTGTTCTTTGCACTGCCGATCGTCGCCTTCATCCTGCTGGTCGGCGGCATGTTCGGCCTGCCGCATGTCGAAACCTCGCTGTGGGGCGGGCTGCTGGTGACGCTCAGCCTGTCCTTCGTCGGCATTGCCGTGTCGCTGCCGCTGGGCATCGTGCTGGCGCTCGGCCGCCGTTCCAAGATGCCGATTATCAAGACGCTGTGCGTCGTTTTCATCGAGACGGTGCGCGGCATCCCGCTGATCACCGTGCTGTTCTTCGCCAGCGTCATGCTGCCGCTGTTCCTGCCGGCCGGCGTCTCGTTCGACAAGTTCCTGCGCGCTTTGATCGGCGTGTCGCTGTTTGCCGCCGCCTATATGGCCGAAGTGGTGCGCGGCGGACTGCAGGCGATCCCCAAGGGACAGTATGAAGGTGCGGATTCGCTCGGCCTCGGCTATTGGCAGAAGATGTATTTCATCATCATGCCGCAGGCACTGAAATTGGTGATCCCGGGCATCGTCAACACCTTTATCGGCATGTTCAAGGACACCAGCCTGGTCATCATCATCTCGATGTTCGACCTGCTCGGCATTGTGAAGCAGAACTTCTCCGACCCAAACTGGGCAACGGCGCAGACGGCCAGATCTGGCCTGATCTTCGCGGCCTTCGTCTTCTGGCTGTTCTGCTTCGGCATGTCGCGCTATTCAATGTTCACCGAACGTCGGCTCGACACCGGCCACAAACGCTAAACAAAAGAACAAGGGGACCCTGTCATGGCCACCGAAAATGCCGTTAGCGCGGAAGAGATCAAGGTCAACGCCGCCAAGATGCAGATTTCCACCACCGATGTCGCCATCGACATCATCGCCATGCACAAATGGTATGGCGAATTCCATGTGCTGAAGGACATCAATCTGAAAGTGATGCGCGGCGAGCGTATCGTCATCTGCGGCCCTTCGGGCTCCGGCAAATCGACGATGATCCGCTGCATCAACCGTCTGGAAGAGCACCAGAAGGGCAAGATCATCGTCGACGGCAAGGAACTGACCAACGATCTCAAGAAGATCGACGAGGTCCGCCGCGAGGTGGGCATGGTGTTCCAGCACTTCAACCTGTTCCCGCATCTGACCATCCTCGAGAACTGCACGCTGGCGCCGATCTGGGTGCGCAAGACGCCGAAGAAGCAGGCCGAGGAAATCGCCATGCATTTCCTCAAGCGCGTCAAGATCCCGGAACAGGCCCACAAATATCCCGGCCAGCTGTCCGGCGGCCAGCAGCAGCGTGTGGCGATCGCCCGCTCGCTGTGCATGAACCCGCGCATCATGCTGTTCGATGAGCCGACTTCGGCGCTCGACCCGGAAATGATCAAGGAGGTGCTGGAGACGATGGTTGGCCTTGCCGAAGAAGGCATGACCATGCTGTGCGTCACCCACGAGATGGGCTTTGCCCGCAAGGTCGCCAACCGCGTTATCTTCATGGACCAGGGCCAGATCGTCGAGCAGAACACGCCGGCCGAGTTCTTCGACCACCCGCGCCACGAGCGCACGAAGCTGTTCCTGTCGCAGATCCTGCACTGATTGTTTTTCCACAGACGGAAGAAGCCCGGCCGAAACCTTGGCCGGGCTTTTTTCGTATGGACCGCCAGGAGGTGGGCAGATGTGTTGCGCCGGACGCGTTTGCAGGGGCCGCCATTCATGAAAAGGCTGGGACGTTTTCTAGGTCTTCTGTTGATCGTCATTGCGCTCGCTGTGACGATGGGCGCTCTCGTGCCGCGCCCGCTGTGGCGGCCGGCCGTCGCGGCAGCACCCGCCAACACGCACCGCATCCTGGTGCTGAAGAACCCGATCCACACGGACATTGCCATTCCGGTCAACGATGCCGTGCGCCAGCGTTTCCATTTCCTGGCCGACGCCGGCATACCGGCGGATGCCCCTGAGGTCCGCTACATCGTCTTCGGCTGGGGCGGCCGCGCCTTCTATCTGGCGACGCCGACATGGTCTGAGTTGAAGGCGGTGCCGGTGATGAAGGCACTGACCCTCGACGCGTCGGTCATGCATGTCGATGTCTCCGGCGACATCGTCGAAGATCGTCCCGGCATTGCCGGCTTCGATATCGGCGAGGTGCGCTTCGTGGCGCTGCTCGATTTCATCGATGCGAGTTTCCAGCGGGGGCCGAAGGGTCCGATCCTTGTTTCGGACGCGGCCTATTCCAGGTTCGACGGCTTTTACGAAGCCAACGGCCATTTCAATGCACTGGTCGGCTGCAACACCTGGACGGCGGCCGCCTTGCGCACCGCCGGCCTGCGCACCGGCTGGTGGAATCCGCTGCCTGTATCGCTTGGCCTGTCGATGCGGCTGTATAATTAGCGGGGGCATTCCGCGAATTGGCAAGCGTCGCGTTCCTTCACACCCCCCTCTGTCCTGCCAACCGATTGGTGCTTTTAGCTAGCGGTCCCGGCACGTTCAACGTCGAATGATCTTCTGCGGCTGCCAGCCGTAGAGCCAGTCCAAATCCGCCGCGAGCTTTTCCGGCGAGCGCATTTTCAGGAACAGATTTCGCGCGATCGCGACCGGGCCCGCGGCATGCCAGGCAAGGCGGTTGATGGCGCCTCGGCGTGCGACCCTGGCGACGCGCGGCCGCCGCAGGTTCTCCCAGATTTGCAGGCTTCGTGCCGGATGGGCAGGGGAGTCGGCAATGATACCGGCAAGTGTCGCCGCATCCTCGATGGCCATGGCCGCGCCTTGCGCCGCGAACGGGGTCATCGCATGTGCGGCGTCGCCGATCAGTGCGATGCCGTCCGGCGTTGTCCAGGGTCGCTTCTGGTCGACCGTATGGAGCGGCCAGGTCAGCCACGGGCCGGCCACTTCCACCAGTCTTGCAAGGCCAGGCGCGGCGCCGCGCACCGCGCCGGCGAGGATGCCGGGATCGGCATGGCCGGACCAGCCTTCGGCAATGCGCTCGCCCTTGGTGAAGGCGACGAGATTGAATGCGTCACCCTTGCTGACGGGATAGGCGACCATATGGAAGCCCGGGTGCAGGAAGGTGGTGACGCAGTCCGGAGCGCCGATCGCCGCGAAAGCCTGCCCTGCGGCACTCTGCGCGGCAATGGTCGTGCGCCAGGCCAGTTCGCCGGAAAAGCGGCTTCTTGGCGAGGCCGGCCCCTTGGCCGAATCGACAAGCCCGCGCACCGATGACCAGACGCCATCGGCGCCGACCAGCAGGAACCCCTCGGCCGTGATGGTCTTGCCGTTGATCTCGGCCGTCGCGGTGATGCCATGGGTGCCCGTGGCAACGCTGTCGATGTGGGCGCCAGTGACGATCGCGATCTCGGCGATCTCGTTGGCACGCGCCATCAGCGCACTCTGCAGATCGGCCCTGTGGGCGACGAGATAGGGTGCCTGCCAGCGGGCCTCGGCGACCTGTCCGAGCGGTACGCGTGCCAGTTCACGGAGGGTCGCGGCGTCCTTCAAGACCACGGCTTCCGGCCGCACCGCTGCCGGCAGCAGACGATCGAGCACGCCAAGCTGGCCAAGGATGCGCGTCGCGTTGGGAGAAAGCTGGAGGCCGGCGCCTACCGCCTCCAGGCGCTGCGCCTGTTCGAACACCCGCACGGAATAGCCGCGTTTGGCGAAAGCAACCGCTGCGGTCAGCCCGGCGACGCCCGCCCCGGCGATGAGGACTTGCCGGGAACGTATGTCGTTCATCGAGCTTGTCGCGAAAGAATCAGGCGGCCTGGTCGATATAGATGCAGCCGGCCGGCAGCGTCTCCGTCGCCTTCAGCTTGGGCGAATAGCGGTAGAGCGTCGAGCAATAGGGGCAAACTTTTTCATTGTCGTCGCCCATGTCGAGAAACACGTGCGGGTGATCGAAAGGCGGGTTGGCGCCCGTGCACATGAATTCCTTGACGCCGATGTCGATAGCCGGGTAGCCCGCATCGTTCTGGAAATGGGGAATGGAACCGCCTGCCATCGTCGTCTCCTTAACGCAGTCTCTTCTGCATCTGGATCATAACAGGCCTCTTTGCAAGTTCGATGAAATGAAACTGTCGCAAAAGCCTGTCAGAGGATAAGTTAAGCCGGTTAATGCATGGCCCGGAAAACCGACTTCGGTTTTCGGAACGGATCATGCGTGGCCTTGGAGTGGCAGAGCGTCCTTTGCGCGTCCTGAACGACGCGCGGCACTCTGGCGGCAGACGGTGTGGAAGAGCGGGAATATGAACGAACTGAAGCCGGTGCAGAGCGAATTCACCAACGTCGAGGCGGCAAGTCCCGAAGGCGGCAATCCCGATCGTTTCGTCAATCGCGAGTTTTCCTGGCTGCAGTTCAACCGGCGCGTTCTCGAAGAATCGCTGAACCTCAATCATCCGCTGCTGGAGCGTGTCCGCTTCCTGTCGATCTCGGCCGCCAATCTCGACGAGTTCTTCATGGTGCGCGTCGCCGGCCTCGCCGGCCAGGTGCGCGAAGGCATCGTGCTGAAAAGCCCTGACGGGCGCACTCCCGAACAGCAGCTGGAACAGCTGCTGCGCGAGGTCGAGCGGCTGCAGGAAGACCAGCAGAAGAGCCTGTCAGCGCTCACCGTGCTGCTCAACAAGGAGGGCATCGAGACCATCACCCGCGACGCGCTCACCAAGGACGAGAAAATCTGGCTGGAAGACCATTTCCAGGAGCAGGTGTTTCCGGTGCTGACCCCGCTGTCGATCGACCCGGCGCACCCTTTCCCGTTCATCCCCAATCTCGGCTTCTCGATGGCGCTGCAATTGCGTCATCGCAAGAACGGCGAAGAGATGAGCGCGCTGCTGCGCCTTCCGGTGGCGCTCAAGCGCTTCATCCGTCTGCCGGACCGCAAACGCCATGTCCGCTTCATCCCGCTGGAAGAGGCGGTCGGCCTGTACATCGGAAAGCTCTTCCCTGGCTATGAGGTCAAGGGCTCAGGCACGTTCCGCATCATCCGCGACAGCGATATCGAGGTCGAGGAAGAGTCGGAAGATCTCGTGCGCCTGTTCGAGACGGCGCTGAAGCGGCGCCGCCGCGGCTCGGTCATCCGCATCGAATTCGACAGGCTGATGCCTGGCGAACTGCGCGATTTCGTCGCCGGCGAGCTTGGTGTCTCGTCGAGCCGCATCAGCGTGCTCACCGGTCCACTGGCGCTCAGCCAGATCTCCGAAATCGTCGCCGTTCCCCGCGACGATCTCAAATTCACGCCCTACAATCCGCGCTTTCCCGAACGCATTCGCGAGCATGGCGGCGACTGTTTCGCCGCCATCCGCGAGAAGGACATCGTCGTTCATCATCCCTATGAATCCTTCGATGTGGTGGTGCAGTTCCTGCGCCAGGCGATGGCCGACCCGGAAGTGGTGGCGATCAAGCAGACGCTTTACCGCACCTCCAATGACAGCCCGATCGTGCGCGCGCTGGTCGACGCGGCCGAGGCCGGCAAGTCGGTCACGGCGCTGGTCGAACTTAAGGCGCGCTTCGACGAGGAAGCCAACATCCGCTGGGCGCGCGACCTGGAGCGTGCCGGCGTGCAGGTCGTGTTCGGGTTTCTCGAACTGAAGACACATGCGAAGATGTCGCTGGTGGTGCGGCGCGAGGACGGCAAATTGCGCAACTACGTGCACCTCGGCACCGGCAACTACCATCCGGTCACCGCGCGCATCTACACCGACCTGTCCTTCTTCACCACCGATCCGACGATTGCACGCGACGTCGCCCAGCTCTTCAATTTCATCACCGGCTATGCCGAGCCGACGGATGAAATGCGTCTGGCGATCTCGCCGTTCACGCTGAGAAGCCGCATCCTGAAGCACATTGCCGATGAGATTGCCTATGCCGTGGACGGCAAGCCGGCGCGCATCTGGATGAAGATGAACGCGCTCGTCGACCCGATCGTCATCGACGCGCTCTATGATGCCAGCCGCGCCGGCGTCGAGATCGACCTTGTCGTGCGCGGCATCTGCTGCCTGCGGCCCCAGGTTCCGGGCCTTTCGGAAAACATTCGTGTAAAATCGATCGTCGGGCGGTTTCTCGAGCACAGCCGCATCTATTGCTTCGGCAATGGTCACGGCCTGCCATCGGACGGGGCGATCATCTACATCTCCTCGGCGGACCTCATGCCGCGCAATCTCGACCGCCGTGTCGAGACCATGGTGCCGATCACCAATCCAACTGTGCATGAACAGATCCTCGGCCAGATCATGCTTGGCAACATCATGGACAATCAGCAAAGTTTCGACGTATTGGCTGATGGAACCTCCCGGCGCGTGGTGCTGGAGGAGGGCGAGGAACCGTTCAACGCGCAGGAATATTTCATGACCAATCCGAGCCTGTCGGGACGGGGCGACGCGCTGAAGTCGCACGCGCCCAAGCGCATCGCGCAGTTCAAGCGACGCAAGAAGAACGCCGCAGCGTCCGGCTGATGCTGTCTAATTCCCAAGGCCGGTTGCAGGACCGTCGACCGCTGTCCATCATCGACATCGGATCGAATTCGATCCGTCTGGTCGTTTATGAGGGGCTGTCGCGCTCGCCGACCATGCTGTTCAACGAAAAGATGCTGGCCGGTCTCGGTCGAGGCATCGTTTCGACCGGCAAGCTCGACCCCGAGGCGGTGACGCGCTCGATGGAAGAGTTCCGCCGCTTTCGCGCGCTCTCCGACCAGGCCGGCGCCGAACAGATGTATGTGCTGGCCACCGCCGCCGCCCGCGAGGCTATCAACGGTCCCGATTTTATCCACCGCGCCGAAGATGTCCTCAAGACCGAGATCCGTGTGATCAGCGGCCGTCAGGAAGCCTATTATTCGGCGCTTGGCGTCATTTCCGGCTTCCATCCGGCCAATGGCATCGCCGGCGATCTGGGCGGCGGCAGCCTCGAACTGGTTGATGTCAACGGCGAAGCAATCGGTGACGGCATAACGCTGCCGCTGGGCGGCCTGCGCCTGCAGGACATGGCGAAGAACTCGCTGCCCCAGGCGGCCAAGATCGCGCGTGACGAACTCGCGAAGGCTAAGCTCTTGAAAGGCGGGCAGGGCAGGCCCTTCTACGCTGTCGGCGGCACCTGGCGAAATCTCGCCCGCCTGCACATGGAAATGACCAATTATCCGCTTGGCGTCATGCACCATTACGAGATATCAGCCGAAAGCGCGTCGAATTTCCTCAAGCAGGTGGCCAAGGCCGAGATCGAGAAGGTCAAGGGGATCGAAGGCGTTTCCAAGAACCGCCGTTCTCTGCTGCCTTATGGCGCCATCGTGCTGCAGGAGATCATGGCGGCGATGCAGCCGTCGAAGATCATCGTCTCGGCGCTCGGCGTCCGCGAAGGCTTTCTCTATTCACTGCTCGACGAGGCCGAGCAGAAGGCCGATCCGTTGATTTCGGCCGCCGAGGAACTCGCCCGCCTGCGCTCACGCTCCGTCGAACATGCGCATGAACTTGTCGACTGGACCGCCAGGACTTTTGCCGCCTTCGGCATCGACGAGACCGAGGACGAGGCGCGCTACCGCCACGCGGCCGCATTGCTTGCCGACATCGGCTGGCGCGCGCATCCCGAATATCGCGGCAAGCAATCGCTCAACATCATCGCGCACGCGTCCTTCTTCGGCGTCGACCACCCCGGTCGCGCCTTCCTGGCAATGGCCAACGCCTACCGTCACGACGGCATCTTCAACGAAGCCATCGCACCCGAAATCAAGGCGCTGGCTCCGCCGCGTTATCTGGAGCGCGCTCGCGCGCTCGCGGCGATGATGCGCGTCGTCTACCTGCTGACGGCGTCGATGCCAGGCATCATGCCCAGGCTGAAATGGGAACAGCGCGGCAATGGCGTGCTGGCGCTGGTCTTGCCGGCATCGCTGGCCGATCTCTATGGCGAGCGGCCGGCCGGGCGCCTGGCGCAACTGGCAAGGATTACCAACCGCCGGCTGGTGCTGGCCGTCGAGGGCGGTCCGAGCGTGTCGGTGAAATAGGCGCTGCCTGATAGCAGACCGTGTCTTATCTGACTCAAGCGGGTATCAGACCTGCCCGGACGTGCTCACTCGTCGGCGGACTCGCGTTTGTGGACCGGCTTCCCCCAATCCGTCGCTGCTTCGCAGCGCCACCTTTCCCCCCTTCGGAGGGAAAGGAAGGGAGCCTCCTTGGAACAGCGTTTGGCGGCAAAAGGCTCGCGGATAGTGTCCTGAAGGTTCTGCAAAAAGTTTTGGAGAGAGAACGGCGCTTGCTCTGAGGGGCGAGCGGCCATGGCACGATGGTGA
>NZ_JAMYLA010000049.1:0-56899 GCF_040317725.1 Mesorhizobium sp. M1396
CAAGACGCTTTATGCGAACACGCTTGCCATGGTCGAACAGGCGGTCCCCCGCTTCGGCATCAAGGTCGTCGCGGTCGATCTGTCAAATCCCCAAAATCTCGATGCTGCGATCACCGAGCGGACGCGGCTGGTTTTCTTCGAGACGCCGGTGAATCCGCTGAGCCGCATCCTCGACATAGCGGCAATTGCCGAGCGCGCTCACGCGCGCGGTGTAAGGGTTGCAGTCGACAGCACCTTCGCCTCGCCCGCGCTCCAGCGACCGCTTGAGCACGGGGCGGACATCGTGCTCCATTCGCTGACCAAGTACATCAATGGTCATGGCGATGCCCTTGGCGGGGCGCTTCTCGGCGACGCCCAAACGCTCCGTACGCTGCATGAAACGGGCCTGCGCTACATCACCGGCGCAGCACTCTCGCCCATGTCAGCTTTCCTGATCCTGCGCGGTCTCAAGACGCTGACGCTGCGTATGGAACGGCACAGCGCCACGGCCCTTGCGGTGGCTAGGGCGCTGGAAGCGCACCCGGCGGTGGCATTTGTGAGTTATCCGTTCCTCGACTCGCACCCTGATCAGGTGACGGCGCGAAAACAGATGTCCAACGGATCGGGCATGTTGGCCTTTGGCCTCCACGCTGGATACGAAGGAGCGCGCCGGATGATGGACCGGCTCAACCTGATCATTCGCGCCGTCAGCCTCGGCGATGCCGACAGCCTCATCTATCATCCAGCAAGCCTCACCCGTGCTCGGCAGCCGATCCGCAAGGATGCCCATTTGGCCGATGGAGTCGGCGAGGATCTCATGCGTCTCTCGGTGGGGCTTGAAGACGCCGATGACCTGATCGCCGATCTGCGGCGGGCTTTGGACATCTTGTAATGACCTGGCGTGCGGCCACCTCTGCGCTCACACATAGATCTGGAGCCTTGCCATGGCATTCCTGAGCGGTCTTTCCGCGTTCCCCATCACCCCGACCAATCGTGACGGCCGCGTCGATAGCGTTGGTCTGCGCAAGCTGATTTCTCGGCTTGGCGCCGCTCAGGTCCATTCAATCGGTCTTCTCGGCAGCACCGGTACATACATCTATCTGTCGCGCGAGCAACGGCGGCGGGCGCTCGCCGAGACCTTGGACGAAACCTCGGGGCGAATGCCGGTCGTGGTGGGTGTAGGCGCGTTGCGCACCGATGAGGCCGTGAGGCTCGCGCAAGACGCCAAGGCCCTTGGAGCTGCCGCGGGACTGCTTGCCGCCGCCTCCTACACCCCGCTCACCGATGACGAGGTGTTCGAACATTTCTCCACTGTGGCGCGCGAAAGTGGCCTGCCGATCGTGGTCTACGACAATCCAGGAACGACGCATTTTCATTTCAGCCCGGCCCTTGTCAGCCGCCTGGCAAAGGTGGGTGGGATTGTCGCCATCAAAAATCCAACAGACAAGAGCGATGCGATCAAGAACCACCTGGCCGAACAGAGGCGCACGCTGCCGGAAGGGTTCTCGATTGGCTACAGCGGCGACTGGAACGCTGCCGAGGCCATGATCGCCGGCGCCGACACATGGTACAGCGTCCTCGCGGGCATCCTGCCCGAGGTCTGCATGACGATCGTCACGGCGGCGCAGCACGGCGATGCGACCGAAACGCGACGGATCGATACCGCGCTAGCCCCGCTCTGGAGCCTCTTCAAGGAGTTCTCAAGTCTTCGCGTCGTCTATGCACTTGCCGATCTGCTCGACATTTGCAGTGCCGAACCCCCGCGTCCCATCCTGCCTCTGCCCGCGCCAGCTAAGCGCCGGGTCGCCGCGGCACTGGAACGCTTGCCATCAGATGCCCGCAGGTAAACACCAACCCGCCCATGAAAGGAATTGTCATGTATGTACCCGCACATTTCGATGAACCGAGCCGAGAAGTCCTTTACCAACTGATCGAGAACAACGCGCTTGGCGTGCTGATAACCCATGGCCAGAGCGGGCTCGACGCCAATCACATCCCCTTCGAACTCGACGCGTCACAGGGAGAAAACGGCACCCTGCGCTGCCACGTCGCCCGCAACAATCCAGTTTGGCAGGATGTGGCGACCGGCGATGAGGTGCTCGTGGTTTTCCGTGCCGGCGACGCCTACATCTCACCGCAGTGGTATCCGAGCAAGCAGGAGTTCCACAAGCAGGTCCCGACCTGGAATTACATTGTCGCACATGCATATGGGCGCATTACAATCCATGACGACGAACGCTATGTCCGCCGCAATGTCGCCAAACTGACTCACAGGCACGAGGCGACCCAAGCTGTCCCGTGGAAAATGGGGGACGCACCCAGGGACTTTATCGACACGATGGTCAAGGCAATCGTGGGTCTCGAGATCGAGATCACCCGCCTTGTCGGCAAGGCCAAGCTCAGTCAGAACAAGGAACTGCGCGACATCCGTAACGCTGGTGAGATAGTCAACGCGCAAGGGGATCATCCGATTGGTCAGGCGATGCTGGCGGCCGCCGATCGGAAGTCACAAGGGAGCCGACAAACATGAGAATTTCCGCAGATTGCGGCGGTCGGGGCGGCTAAGTCGTTGTCAAGCTATCTCGGGAGAGCAGCTCCAATCGATACCGTGAAAACCAGCGAAAACTTGGGATTCCTGGGCGACTTTGCGCGGCAGAACCAACGGATTTCTGAGGCATGTCGTTCACTCAACACCTAGGGCCGGATCTCGTCGACTCACGCCCGAGTGGTTATTAGCTTGGCGCTTACCTATCCAGGTGCAGTGTAGAAAAACGTCAAGGTTATCTGACGGTCATTTCCTGCAACGCCAAAGCGGGCGCGGAAAATCTTCGCCTGAAGCAATAGACAGGCAGGGAACGACTCATTGATGAAGCTCCCGACGAACCGAAGCCTTGAATTTATGCCATCTGATACAAAGGACGCACCGTGTATATACCAACGCACTTTGACGAACCGAAAGTCGGCATCCTTCATAAACTGATTAATAGTCATCCTCTCGGCATTCTATTCACAGTTGGAAAAAGCGGTATGGACGCAAATCACATCCCCTTTCTCCTTGATCCCGAGCAAGGATCCTTGGGAACGCTTCATGCCCATGTCGCACGATCGAACCCCATCTGGCAGGACGTCGTTGACAACGATGAGGTGCTTGTCGTGTTCCGAGCCGCGGATGCCTACATCTCGCCAACCTGGTATCCAAGCAAGCACGAGACGCAACGGCAGGTTCCTACATGGAATTACATGGTCGCTCATGCCTTCGGGAAGGTAGTTATCCACGATGATGAGCGCTATGTACGCGGTATGGTAGCGCGCTTGACGCGCATTCACGAAGCATCCCAAGAAGTGCCGTGGAAAATGACCCTTCCCCCGCAGATCATCGCCCAGCGGTCTGGCTCTACTACCGGTTCCCCTTGAGCCTGCGTCTGGTCGAGGAAATGCTGCTGGAGCGCGGCATCGTGGTCTCCTACGAAACGATCCGCCGCTGGGGCAAGAAGTTCGGGCCCGATTATGCTCGCCGCTTGCGCCGCAAGCAGCCGAGCCGCGGTGACATCTGGCACCTGGATGAAGTCGCCATCACCATTGCTGGCCGAAAACACTGGCTATGGCGCGCCGTCGATCAGGACGGCTATATCCTCGACGAGATCGTCCAGAACCGCCGCAACGCCAAGGCGGCCAAGCGATTGCTGACGCGCCTATTGAAGAAACAGGGTGTCGCGCCGAAGCGCATGATCACTGACAAGCTGCGCTCGTATGGAGCGGCAGGTGATGCCGGACGTCGAGCACCGGTCACACAAAGGATTGAACAACCGCGCCGAGAATTCCCATGTGCCGCTGCGAAAACGAGAGCGGGTGATGCAAGGCTTCCGATCGCCAGGACGCCTGCAGTATTTCGTCTCGATCTTCTCGGCTCTGCGCAACCTCTTCGTTCCACCTCGCTCAAAACGCTCCGCTCTCACCACACATATTCACCGCCTGCAGGCCATGGCGGAGTGGGAAGCCGTGACCGTGATCAGCTGACAACAGCGCCGCAGGTCTCAGCGCGTGCATAGCCAGACAACGTGACATCCCCCTGCGGGCGTTCACGTTCCGCTCAGCGCGCCGCCACGATCCCCTTGCGGCGATTTCGCTGCTGAAACGGCTCTATGCCGAGAAGCGGCGGACCCTTCCGGATACCGTCAGCCTGTCAAAGGTTCAAGTAGATGGCTCAACTGTTGCATGGGACGGCTCTTACTTCTCATTCGCTCCAGGTGCGGACGCGGCGCACGAGCTCGGACGTTGAGATCCCGTAGCGATCATGAAGCGTCGGCAGCGCGCCAGCGTCGAGGAACTCATCGGGCAGGGCGATCTGGCGAAACACTGGGGTCACTCTCTCGCGCATCAGTAGCGCGGCAACGCCTTCGCCAAGGCCACCAATGATGGTGTGGTTCTCCGCCACCACCACCAGCCGTCCCCAACGGCGCGCGGCGGCAAGTATCGTCTCCTTGTCCAGAGGCTTGATCGTCGGAACGTGCAGAACGGCGCAGCCGATCCTGTCGGCTTCCAGCGCCTTCGCGGCCTCCAGCGCGCGCATGGTCATCAGGCCGCTGGAAATGAACAGTACGTCCGCACCCTCGCGCAGCATTCGCGCCTTGCCGATTTCAAATGTATAGTCGTATCCGTCGAGCACGACAGGAACCTTACCGCGCAAAAGCCGCATGTAGACCGGTCCGTTGTAGTCCGCGATTGCTTCCGTCGCCTGTTCGATGTCGAGCGCGTCGCAAGGGTCGATGATCGTCAGGTTCGGCATGCCGCGGAAGATCGCGATGTCCTCGGTCGCCTGGTGGCTGGGGCCATAACCGGTCGTCAGCCCCGGTAAGGCGCAGACGACCTTCACATTGAGTTTCTCCTCGGCTATCGCCATGCAGATGAAATCGTAGGCACGTCGCGATGCGAAGACAGCGTAGGTCGTGGCGAAGGGCGTAAAACCCTCCCGCGCCAGGCCGGCGGCGGCGCTCATCAGCACCTGCTCCGCCATGCCCATCTGATAGAAGCGGTCCGGATGCTCCTGTGCGAAGATATGGAGATCGGTGTATTTCGCGAGGTCTGCCGTCAGGCCAACTATTCCGGGCCGCTGGTGCGCCAGTCTGGCCAGTGTGTGCCCGAACGGCGCGTTGCGCGTCGGAACGCCATCGGGCGCGATCGACGCGATCATCGCCGATGTGGTCTTGCGCTCACCGGCATTGGCGGCGTGGCGCGGTGCGAACTTTGACAACCTCACTGCGGACGTCCCTTTTCCAAAGCTTCGAGCGCCAGCGTCCATTCGTGCGGTTCGACGCGGATGAAATGCGTGATGTCGCGGGTTTCCAGGAACGGCACGCCCTTCGCCATACGGGTATCGCAGACAATGACGCGCGGGCGAGGTTCCTTAAGTTCGCGTGCCTGATCGAAGGCCACCCGTACCGCTTCGAGGTCGTTGCCGTCGACGCGCTGTGCGTACCATCCGAACGCCTCGAACTTGTCGGTTACCGGCTCGGAGGAAAGCATGGCCGTCGATGGACCATCGGCCTGCTGATTGTTGAAATCGACGATCGCAATGAGATTGTCGAGCCTATGGTGCGCGGCCGACATCGTGGCTTCCCAGGTCGAGCCCTCGCCGAGCTCGCCGTCGGACAAAAGATTGTAGACGAAACTGTCGCTCCGCTTGCGTTTCAGTCCCAGGCACATGCCGACGGCAATGCCAAGGCCATGACCGAGCGAGCCCCCGGTGATCTCCATGCCGGGCGTGTATGCCGCCATGCCGGACATCGGCATGCGGCTATCGTCGCTGCCATAGGTCTCGAGTTCTTCCTCCGGAAGAACGCCCGCTTCGATCAGCGCCGCGTAAAGCGCAATCGCATAGTGTCCGATCGATAGCAGGAAGCGATCGCGTCCCTCCCACAACGTGTCCTCCGGCCGGTAACGAAGCGCATGGAAATAGGCGACGGCAAGCACATCGGCGACACCGAGCGCCTGTCCGACGTAACCTTGGCCCTGGACTTGACCCATCCGCACGGCATGTCGCCGGATCCGATAGGCTCGTTCGGCAAGGCTGACATTGCTGCCGGCGCGAGGCATCTCAATCTCTGTTGTCCGGTCAGCCATGGATCAGCATCCCGCCGTTGACGTCGATCACGGCGCCGGTGATGTAGCTGGCCAGATCGGACGCGAGGAAGAGATAGGCGCCGGCGACGTCGCGCGCGTCGCCCAGCCGGCTGAGGGGGATTCCCTTGATGATGTCGGAGCGCATGGCGTCGGTCAGCTTATCGCCGGTGATGTCAGTCTGGATCAGGCCGGGCGTGACACAGTTGATGCGGATGCCGTCGGGTCCGAATTCGCGTGCCATGGCCTTGGCAAGCCCGAGCACGCCTGCCTTGGCAGCCGAATAATGCGGGCCACCGAAGATGCCGCCGCCGCGTTGCGCGGAAACCGACGACATGCAGATGATCGAGCCGCCGCCATTTTCGCGCATATGCGGGATGAAGGCCTGGCTGAGATAGAGGACGCCGCGCAGATTGACATCAAGGATGCGGTCCCAATCAGCGGCGCCGATATCCAGTGTCTTTACCGGCTGCGTGATCCCGGCAATGTTGCAGAGCACGTCGACCTTGCCGAAGGCTTCAGTCACTTCCGCAGCAGCCTTCTTGCAGGCATCGAGGTCGGCGACATTGCAGGCGAGGCCAATGTGCTCGGCGCCGAGCGACACGGCTGCGTTGCGGGCTTGCTCCTCATCGAGGTCGAGTATTGCAACGCGTGCCCCGTGCTCCGCCATCAGCGTTGCCGTGGAGCGGCCAATTCCCCGAGGGCTGGCTGCACCCGAAATCACCACGGCTTTGCCCTTCAGCAACATGTCAAAGTCTCCTGCTATTTCAACTGTTTCGGCGGGTAATCTAGAGCCGGTAGTAGCTGGCGGCGTTGTCGTGGAACAACGCGAGCCGCTCCTGGTGCGTGTAGCCTCGCGTGATCTCCTTGAAGGCGTTCACGATGGCGTCGAAGCTCGAGAACAGCTTGTCGACCGGAAAGTTCGTCGCGAACATGCAGCGCCCGACGCCGAAGGCCGCGATAGCCTCTTCGACATTGGGACGGATCGACGCGACGGTCCATTTCCAGTCGCCCATGCCCAGGCCGGATATCTTGCACGCGACATTCGGCGCCTGCGCCAACTGGTGCATGCCTTTTCTCCAAGCATCGAAATGCTCAGAGCCATCGACCTGCATTCCGGTGTGATTGAGAATGATCTGGCTGTCAGGAAAATCGCGCGCGAGTTCAAGGAACTCCCCCATCTGCGGATAATAGAGCTGCAGGTCGAAACTCAGCCGGCGTTTCGCCAGTTCGCCAAACCCCCGCCGCCATTGTGGCGTCCGGCTCACTTCCGGCCGCGCCTGATAGGTCTTGGCCGGGTCGGGATGGTAATTCATCGACTGCCGGATACCCCTGAAGTTCGGATACTCCATGTGCCGATCGAGAAGGTCGCCCACATCGGGTTTGGAGAGGTCGGCATAGCCGACGATGCCGTGGGGGAAGCCCCGATTGTTCGCGATCTCTTGCAGCCAGCGGGTTTCGCCGACCGGATCGCTGGGATCGAACCCCACATCCAGATGCACCGATTTCACCAGGTTCTGGTTCCTGGCGTCTTCCAGGTAGTCGTCGAGAAGGTAGCTTTTGCGGATCGCCTCGTAGTCGCCGAAGGCCGACGGCTTAACCCCGTCGGTTAGCCACGGATAGTAATTGGCCTCTAGGTCCCACAGATGATGGTGCGGATCGATGAACGGCAGCTCGGCCACGGTCGGTATTCCTCGCTCGGGTCTGGACCCGCCCGCATGGCCGGCGGGTCCATAGGTGCGCTTAGTTGCTGGGCGGGAACACGCGGGCAATGACCTTCTTGGCCTCCGGACTGTCGACCTTGTCGGCGGTCACGAGAGGCATGACCAAGGCCAGGTCCTGGGTCACCGGAGCGCCCGTCAGCGCATTGTAGACCTGTTGGGTGCCGTCGATGCCTTGGCCCACCGCCTCCTGGAAGAAGATGCCCTGGATCGCTCCCTTTTTGAGCAGCGCGATCGTGGTTGGCGAGCCGTCGGCGACGGTAATGCCGATCTTGCCGGTCAGCCCCCGGGTCTCGACCACCTTGGCGGCGCCGGTCCCGGCTTCGTCATACATGCCATAGATGGCCTTGATGTCGGGATTGGCGGTCAACAGGTCGTTGGCCTGGGTGACGGCTTCGTTGATGGTTAGGCCGCGGGTCTCCAGCATCTGGACGAGGTCGCAGCCGTCGGCGGCAAACGCCTCCTTGGCGCCCTTGAGGTACTTCTGGGCATTTTCCCGGTCCTGCGGCAGGGACAGCATGCCAACCTTGTTGCCGCCACGCTCCTTGGCGAGCTCGCAGGTGAATTTCCCTTGCGCCTTGCCGGTCTCATAGTTGTTCGCGGTGACCGAGGACGTATAGTTCGTGAGGCCCGGCTGTGGCCCGATGCCGGCAAAGGCGATCGGCACCTTCTGCTTCGCCAGATAGTCGAGCAGCGGCGGTGTCGACGTCGAACTGACGGGCCCGATCACAATGGCCGAGACACCTTTGGTGACGGCTGTCCTGGCATTGTCCATCTGCTTGGCGGGCGAATTCTCCGACGAGTACTCGACATAGTCCATGCCGAGTTCCTTGGCCTTTTCCTTCACGCCGTAGCCGACCCATTGCCAGTATGAGATGTCCAGCGATGGGGCGATATAGGCTACGGTCTTCTTGTCTTCAGCGTATGACGCGCTGGTTAGTGCGGCCGCCGCCAATGCCGCAAGCAGGATTGTCTTCATTTTCATCTTGGTTCCTCCCGTTGATGATCTAGATGCGGTTCTTGTTGCTGAAGCGGTCAATCAGAACCGCGAGCAGGATTGCGGCGCCTGTGACGGAGCCTTGCCAGAAGCTGTTCACGCCAATGAGGTTCACGCCGTTCTGGATGCAGGTGATCATCAGCGCGCCCAGCACCGCGCCGATGGCACTGCCCGTTCCGCCAAAGAGGCTGGCCCCGCCGATGACAACGGCGGCAATCGCCTGCAGCATAAGGCTGGCTCCTGCCATGGCTTCGGCGTTGAGGATGTAGCTAACGGTCAACAGCCCGGCGAAAGAAGCAAGCAGGCTCGATACGACATAGGCCGCGAACTTGATGCGCAGAACCGGGATGCCGAGCAGCCGGGCAGCAATTGCCGACGAGCCGACGGCATAGAACCATCGTCCGACCACGACCTTGCGTAGGATGTATTCCAGCACGACCATCAATATGATGCAGAACAGAAGATGGTTGGGTATGCCGGGAATGATTTCGCCCGAATTCAGGAGCCAGAAATCCGGCGCGCCGATAGGCATCGAACGACCGTTCGTGACGATGAAGGCAAGGCTGCCCGCCACCGCGTAGGTGATGAGCGTGACGACGAAGGGCGCGAGCCCGACGACCGTGACCAGAAGCCCATTGATCGAACCGAATACAAGGCCGACCGCCAGGCCGGCAGCACTCGCGGTTAGTCCATCAGCTCCACTGGCCATCGCCAGCGCCGTCACCATTCCGGTTAGGGAGAAAACTGAGCCGACCGAAAGATCGATGCCGCCCGTGACCACGACCAGCAAAACACCGAGTGACATGATGATGAGAGGCGCGGCGGCCTGGATGATGTTTTGGACGTTGCCCATGCTGAGTGCGGCGGGCACGAATATGCCGACGGCCAGCAGCAGGACAACGATTGCCCCGGCAATCGCGGCTTCCGTGCGATAGGACAAAAGAACTGCTGGGACGCGGGACCTAGTGGTCCGGCCTTTGTCGGTTGTCCTGGCGCTGTTGGTTGCGTCGGTCATGCCGCCATCCCCGTCAGTTCGGCGAGCCCGCCTTCGGTGAAGTGTTCTGCTGGCAGAAATCCCTTTGGCCGCCCATCGGTGTCGAAGGCGAAAATGGCGTCGCAAAGCTCGAGCAGTTCGACGTTCTCGGTTGACCACCAGATGATGATCGCGCCGGCGTCGGCCATCTCTCGGATCAAGCCGTAAATGTCATGCTTGGTGCCGATGTCGACGCCACGCGTCGGCTCTTCCAGGACCACCATGCGCAGGGGCAGCCCAAGCCAGCGTGCGACGAGAAGCTTCTGCTGGTTGCCGCCGGACAGCGAGGCCGGCAGGTCCCAGATTGAGCTCGCTTTCAACTTCAGCGCCGAAACAAGATCGCGACACTCCTGCCTCTCGGCCGGGGCAACGATCCGCCGCCTCTCGCGAACCCTGCGCGCCGCGAGCACGTTATCGACGATTGGAAGCTGCGAAAGGATGCCCTTGGTTGCTCGGTCGCCCGAGACAAAGCCAATGCCGGCACGCGCCGCTGCCGCCGGGGACGAGAAGCGGCCCCCAAAGCCTTCGCCGGAAAGGCGCCAACCGGCTCCGGGTCCTGCGCCTACAAGGGGAGCAATGAGACCGGTCGGACCCGCCGGTGCGCCGGCTAGACCCAGGATGGTGCCGGTCGAAAGCGCGATCCTGACGTTGTCTGGACCAAGCAGCTCGATTGGTGCGCCATGTTGGAGGTCCCTTTGTGGGCTTCGGTGCGTTGCCGGACGCTGCGCGGGTTGTCCCATCTGCCGGACGATCTCGGCGTCGCCAAGCGAGGCAAGGGGCGTTGCATTGGCGATGGTGACGCCATCGCGCAAGATCGTGCAGACATCGCATAGCTCGCGGATTTCCCGCATACGGTGCGAAACAAAGACGATGCCCATGCCTTCCTCGCGCACCAACCGCTTCAATACCGAGAAGAGTTTGGCCGTCTCGCCGGCGGTGAGATTGGCCGTGGGCTCGTCGAGGAGCAGCACTTCGGCTCCGGTGGAAAGGGCACGAGCGATCTCGACGATCTGGCCTTCGTGGAGGGACAATTTGCGTGCTGGCAGATCAATGATCTCTTCGCCGATCGCCGGGTCGATCAGGCGCAGGGCATCAAGCGCAATTTCGCGCATGCGGCGACGGCTGATCTGCGACCAGCCCGACCGCGCATGCACAATGCCGATGTTTTCGGCGACCGACAGCTCGGGCAACAGCGCCAGCTCCTGATGCACCACAGCGATGATCGGACTGACGCGGCCGGCCTTGGACGAGGCAAAGCCAATGTCGCCGGCATCGCGTGAGGTCAGCCCCGTGATGATGCGGATGAGAGTGCTTTTGCCGGCGCCGTTGCCGCCTAGGAGCGCGTGGATTTCGCCAGCCCGAACCTGAAAACTCACCCCCCGAAGGACCTGCGTCGCGCCGTAGTTCTTCTCGACATTGGAAGCTTCGATCAGGAGCTTCCTGCTCAATGCCTGTCCAACTCCCGGCACATTGCCGGCACTACCCAAGCTTTGGGCTGAACCCGCTTCCATTCTGCATCTCCTCCCGAGACCACCAGATCATGCGACCGATTGACAGTCGGCTCAATTCTCGTTTCTTAACATTCTGTGTAGCTCAGCTTAACTAATGAGAGCGATGTCGGACCTCAAATTCAATTCGATGACCCATTTCGAAGCGGTCGCGCGCCTCGGCGGCGTAGCGAAGGCCGCGCAGGAATTGCAGATCACGCCTTCGGCGGTCAGTCAGCAACTGCGGCTGCTCGAACACCAACTCGGGGTGCGGCTTTTTCAGCGCGAAAAGCGCCATCTCTCCCTGACGATCGACGGCGAACGGCTGTACCAGACCACCACCCAGGCGTTCGAATCTATACGCGAGGTGCGAAACGCCATCGTGCGGCAGCATGAAAGCTCCCAGCTCAGCATTCGCGTCAGTCCTTCTTTTGGCGAGAAGTGGCTGGCGCCTCGATTGGCCGAATTCAGCAAGGACTATCCAAGCTGGAATTTGCGCGTCGACGCCACGCCGAATTTTTCGGACTTCGAAACGGAGGTTATCGATCTGGATCTGCGTTATGGCGACGGCGGCTGGGCCGATCTCTACTCGAACTGCGTCATCAATGACCTGATCCTGCCGATGTGTTCGCCGTCATACCTTGCCGAACTGCGTGCACTTTCGGCCGATCCGCGCGAACAGATTCGCCATGCGAGACTGATCGACAGCGTGAAGGCCTATTTCCGGTGGGATTATTGGCTGCCGCGCAACGGTATCCTGGGCGCCCGCATGACTTATCCCTATCGCTTCGACCGGTCGTCGATGTCTGTCCAGTTGGCGAAGGATGGGGCGGGCGTGGTTCTGGAAAGCACTTCCATCGCATTCGAGGACCTGGCGTCGGGCTCTCTGGTTCCGGTCTCGACCGAGTTCGAGGTCATCGAGTTTCCGGGATACTGGCTGGTCTGTCCTTCGCGGCATATGAACCGACGCGCGGTTCGCGTGTTTTCTGAATGGGTGTCACGGGTAGGCATACGCTATACTGATCTGGCACGCCGGTTCTTGACCGAGAAGGAGCATCGCATATCGTTCGAACGTCGGCCACACTTCGGCGCGTCGACATAGCACTTTGGAAAGGCACGCAGCACAAAGCAGGCTGCTAGGTGTTTGATCCCGAGGAGGCGCTGCTAGTCGACCCGAGAGCGATCGAATTTCAGCCACGACGAAAAACCATCCAGCAGGAGGCGCAGGCGCCCTGCCCTGCGCGCGGATATGGTCGTATTCACGCCAACCGGATAGTCGATATAGGTCTTGGCGCCGCCGCCATAGAACGTGGACTTGTCTGGTGTGTTCAGTTCGGCTCCTTCCCAGAGCCTGCGCACGAGATTCGGATTGGCAAGGAAGAGTTTGCCGAAGGCCACCAGGTCGGCCCGCCTTCCGCGAACACCGTCTGAGCAAGCTTGCCGTCATAGCCATTGTTGACCAGCCAGGCACCGTTGCTGACAGCGTCGCCATTTAGTCGAACGGCCGCTCGCCTTGCCGAAAATCCCGCGCTCCCCCTGTCGCCCTTTTATGACGTGGACATAGGCAAGGGCATAGCGGCCAGCCGCCTCACGACATTGAAGCAAGGTTGCTCACCAGACCGATCGAAAACTCATCTTCGGGCAGGAGAAGCCCGAGCGCCGGCTCTATGAGATTGCAACGCTAGCGGCTTTGCGAATTCGGCTCCGATCCGCAGATATTTGGGTCGATGGCAGCCGATCCTTCCGGCCGATCGACAAGCATCTGATGCCGCGGTCAACGTTCACCACCCTGAAAGAGCAGGATCGCCTCGGACTGGGCGTCAGAAAAATAATGTCACATTGACGACGCTGCAGATCATGGCAAAAGGCTTGCAAGTGTCTTTTGCAGGATTGCTCGCCGGCGGTAAGAAAGTTCCGGAATGGGCGCATCGGTTGGACGACAGGCGGAGGCGACATTCATAAAACTGGAATGCGTTGCCCAATCTGAAGTCCACGCCCGAGAAGCGTTGCACCAGGCCGTCGTAGAAATTCCTGGAGTATTCGACCGACACCAACTGATGCGGTTTGATGCCCCTCTCCAGGATTGCCTTGGTGATGACGCCGGTTCCCGCGCCAAGCTCCAGGATCGGCATTCCAGACCGCGGGTTGACGACGCTTGCCATCCGGCGCGCCGCATAAATCGAAGTGGGGATGAGGGCTCCTACGCCCTTCTTGTCCTTCTGCCAGCCTTTGAAGAATTGCACCTCTTGATCAAACCTTTTGCCGAGCAGCTCCTTCAGTCGCAAACCATGTTCTCTCCGAGCTCCGGCCATTTAGCGAAGCGCGTTGTGGCCAAGCTCAGCGAATTTTGCAAGCCCGTTACAACTTGCTTGCGTGTTAAGGCCCGTCACAGGCAGTCACGAACAGCGAGGGCGTCTTGCGCTCGCAGGGCCACGCGATTTTTGCACTTCGCCCGTCCCTCTTTCGTCTTGACTAGTATGAGCTTACAGCCTATCCCACAGCCGCGTTAGCACTCGCCACTTGCGAGTGCTAACGACGCTCCGGCAACGGGCAACCGTTCAACCTCCGCACCAGGGACATCCAAAAATGGCAAAGTCGAATTTCCGGCCGCTTCATGACCGCGTGGTCGTTCGCCGCGTCGAGTCCGAAGCGAAGACCGCCGGCGGGATCATCATCCCCGATACGGCAAAGGAAAAGCCGCAGGAAGGCGAGATCATCGCCATCGGCTCCGGCGCCCGCGACGAAGCTGGCAAGCTCGTCCCGCTGGACGTCAAGGCTGGCGACCGCATCCTGTTCGGCAAGTGGTCGGGCACCGAAGTCAAGCTCAATGGCGAAGACCTTCTGATCATGAAGGAATCCGACATCATGGGCATCATCGGCTGATTATCGGCCTCACCGTCAACTGAATTCTGGGCTTACCCCAAGTTGCCAGGAGCTAAAAAATGGCTGCCAAAGACGTAAAATTTTCCCGTGACGCCCGCGAGCGCATGCTGCGCGGTGTCAACATCCTCGCCGACGCGGTGAAGGTCACGCTCGGCCCCAAGGGCCGCAACGTCGTCATCGACAAGTCGTTCGGCGCCCCGCGCATCACCAAGGACGGCGTCACCGTTGCCAAGGAAATCGAGCTTGAAGACAAGTTCGAGAACATGGGCGCGCAGATGGTCCGCGAAGTTGCTTCGAAGACCAACGACATCGCCGGCGACGGCACCACGACCGCGACCGTTCTGGCGCAGTCGATCGTCCAGGAAGGCCACAAGGCGGTTGCCGCCGGCATGAACCCGATGGACCTGAAGCGCGGCATCGATCTGGCCGTGACCGAAGTCGTCGCGGCACTCGGCAAGGCTGCCAAGAAGATCAAGACCTCCGAGGAAGTTGCCCAGGTCGGCACGATCGCCGGCAATGGCGACGAGTCGGTCGGCAAGATGATCGCGGAAGCGATGCAGAAGGTCGGCAACGAAGGCGTCATCACGGTTGAAGAAGCCAAGACCGCCGAGACCGAACTCGAAGTCGTCGAAGGCATGCAGTTCGACCGCGGCTACCTCAGCCCCTACTTCGTCACCAACGCCGACAAGATGGTTGCCGAGCTCGAGGACGTCTACATCCTCCTGCACGAGAAGAAGCTCTCCAACCTCCAGGCCATGCTGCCGGTTCTCGAAGCCGTCGTGCAGACCTCCAAGCCGCTGCTCATCATCTCGGAAGACGTCGAAGGCGAGGCTCTGGCCACGCTGGTCGTCAACAAGCTGCGTGGCGGCCTGAAGATCGCCGCCGTCAAGGCGCCGGGCTTCGGTGATCGCCGCAAGGCCATGCTGGAAGACATCGCCATCCTCACCGGTGGCCAGGTCATCTCGGAAGACCTCGGCATCAAGCTCGAGAACGTCGGCCTCAACATGCTCGGCCGCGCCAAGAAGGTGTCGATCTCCAAGGAGAACACCACCATCGTCGACGGCGCCGGCACTAAGGCCGAGATCCAGGGCCGCGTTGCCCAGATCAAGCAGCAGATCGAAGAGACCACGTCGGATTACGACAAGGAGAAGCTGCAGGAACGTCTCGCGAAGCTCGCGGGCGGTGTTGCGGTGATCCGCGTCGGCGGTGCGACGGAAGTCGAAGTCAAGGAAAAGAAGGACCGCGTCGATGACGCCCTCAACGCAACCCGCGCGGCCGTGGAAGAAGGCATCGTTGCAGGCGGCGGCGTTGCCCTGCTGCGCGCTTCGGCCAACATCAAGGTCACCGGCGTCAATGCCGACCAGGCTGCTGGCATCAACATCGTGCGCCGCGCGCTGCAGGCTCCGGCCCGCCAGATCGCGTCGAACGCCGGTGCGGAAGCATCGATCGTTGCCGGCAAGATCCTTGAGAACAAGGGCGCGACCTTCGGCTACAACGCCCAGACCGGCGAATATGGCGATATGATCGCCATGGGTATCGTCGATCCGGTCAAGGTTGTCCGTACCGCTCTCCAGGACGCGGCCTCGGTCGCCGGCCTGCTGGTCACCACCGAAGCCATGATCGCGGAGGCTCCGAAGAAGGAGTCGGCTGGCGGCGGCATGCCTGGCGGCATGGGCGGCGGCGGCATGGGTGGCATGGGTGGCATGGGCTTTTAAAGGTCCACGCATCTCGACAATTTCGAAAGGGCGGCAAGCAATGCCGCCCTTTCTTTGTGCCCTTGCGCCGGTTGTCGGCGACCCGCAAGCCGGGGGATACGCCCGCCAAGGGTATGCTTATGTTTGAACGGATTCTGCCTTTTTTCCTGGGGCTGGCCTTACTGTTGGGCAGCGGCTGCGCGCACAGCGATGATGGTACAGTGATTATTCCGAGATCGCTTGATGCCAGGCGATTCTTTGACAAAGAGCCGCCACGCCTGCAGCAGCGGCGGATCGAAGCCAGCGTGTTCCCGGTTGCGCCACAGGAGCCGGAGAGACTCGAACCGAGCCGTACGGCAAGTCTCAAGACATCAAACAGAGGGGCATCGCCGGCCGCAAGTCCGCCGCTCTCCTCTTCCGAGCCACACAAGCCGCTTGTCTGCAAGAACATCAGCAAGCCCGGCAAGCGGTACCGTGTGGTTTGCGAATAGGACACTTGGTTTGGCCAGCATTCTACCCTTGGAGCGTCGCGGTGCCTTTCCGGATCAGGTCGTCCAGAGCGACGCCTCCCTTCTTTCCCCATGATTCAGTCGTTCTAGCATTCCCAGCTTCACGAAACGGAACGAGTTTGCCGGCGGCTTCCCGCGAAGCGCTTGGCGACCGATCAGAACACTCTTTGAAAGAAAAGGCCGCGCTCTGCCGCGATCGCAACCGCATGGGCCAAGCTTTTGGCACCAAGCTTGGCCCGTGCCAGATCAAGATGAAATCGGACCGTGCGAGGGGATAGCGACAGTATCTCTGCGGTCCGTTTGACCTTCTCTCCCCTCGCGTACCATTTCAGGCATTCGATCTCTCTATCGGAGCAGACAGTCGGATGGCGTGGCCTTCCTTGGATTCGACCGATAGCATTGTGAAATTCACCGGCGAGATGCTGGAAGTCGCGAACCTCGGATTTGAGAAACGTCTGCCACGCCGCTGCGTTCTCGTTGCTCGTCACGGTCAGAATGCCGCGGTCGCCGTCGACACCCCTAACCGGGAACGTGACGCCATGCTTCCCGACACCATGTTCCCTCGCTTCACCGAAGAACGTGCGCACGGGCTTGTCCGATAGGTCGATCTCCTTCCAATCAACCAATTTCACAGCACGCAGCCCATAGCGAAGCACGGGATCGATGTCGAAAAAATCCTTCTCGATGTAGCGTTTCACCCAGTCAGGCGAATAGGTGGTCACATAGAACGGCTTACTCGGTTCCTCGTAAACCGGCCTGACGGTAAGAAAGGCCGCCGTCTCAAGACCGTAACTTTCGACAACTGTGTTCAGAAGGTCCGCCGCGTCCGCAGGAGAGGCAACTGCGTGAATACCCTCCGTCACGTCGTGAAAATTTGAGTCAAATCTCGCCATATCCAGCTTACCTCCTTGCTATCGACGCGCCTCTCCAGCCATTCGCGCGGCTATCGAACTAGGTTGCTCCTCGCTGGATTCCAGCGTCTCACGACCTGTCAAAAGTGACAGGCAAAACCGCCAGTATACATAGGTTGCAACCCGCATTATTCCAGATTGGATGACCACAACCCGGCGTGGAGGAAACGCCTTGGATACGATTTTACTTTCGTCGAACGATGTGGGTCGGCAGACTAACCCTACGCGTACCTCGCGCCGTGCATCACATCGGAGTTCCGGAACGGACGACCACGAAATTTGCCGTCTCTGCTCGGAGCTAAAACAATTAGACGCTGATCGGGAAGCTCTTTTTGCTTTCTTCCCCCCGCCTGCGCCGGGCAACGCTGCGCAGAGCAGGCAGTTTTTCACAAAGCTGAACTCGATTACGGCTCGCTATTTAGCGCTCGAACAGCGGCTTCGAAAGGCTCGCAGCGATATCAGGCAAGGCCGGCCACGAAGCCGCTGAGTTCGTCCAGCGGATGCCGCTGCGACCGCCACGGCATAGCGCGCATTCAGAGTATCGATTGCCGGATGGCCCCGCGTCAAGTCGACACCGAGGCCCTGCCCGGCCCATCGGGCGCGGATCCGGATACGAGCACCCTCCTCCCCTCGCGGGATATGAGTCAGAGACACTTGCACAGCGATTTGCAAGATAGTTTACTGACTCAATGAATCTGAAGCGGAGTGATCCATGGGGAACCAGCAATCAACTTTTGCTTCGTGCACCTATCGCGGCGTCGACGGCTGCGACCTGGGCCAGACCGCGACGCTGGGAAAGCAGGCGTTGCCTTGTGGCGTTGTCGCCATGGCATGGCTCGTAACCGCCACCTTGAAACAATGGCTTGTCTGCTGCCGATCCGGAAAGACGAGGGCGTTGTGCAACCAGCGAAATGGCCGACGTCGCCGGCGAAAGGCTGAAAGCAGGCGTAGCCGTCACCCTCCCCGATGATCTCGATCGCCGCATCCCCCCTCTACGCCCAGATCGAGCGTCAGGCTCGCAAAACCCATCGCGGCATTTGGGCCAGCACCTTCCAGATGCCTTGGCTTCACCGGAAATTCTCACCTGCAAACCCATGACCCCCGAGCACGATATGCGTTCTTTTCGTCACATCCTCCACCTCGTAGCATCCGCGGCCTTGCTCGCCGGTTGCGCCGAGCGAGTGCCGGATGCTTCACATTCGGCCGGCCCCGTTTCGGCTACGGACTCCTGTTGGAAGCCTGATCGGGTCAGTCGCAGCCGGCAAGAATATGCGCCAGACTGGGGGCGCTTCCCGCCGGTCATTACCCGGCGAGCCGGCTACCCAACCGAAGCTCAGGCGAATAACGCCTTGCGCCGCTCGCATTGGAACTCCGTGCCTGTGCGCACGCTCATCACCAAGGAAGGCATCAAGACGATCTCCGTCCCCGCGGAAGCCCCGGACACGATCGCTGCAGGCGTTCGCGTCTTTGCCTGCCGGCCAGGAGCGCTCAACGGCTATACTGGCCGCGTGCAATTTTACGACGGCCCCGTCGTCGCCTGCGCTTCCGACCTCCTGTCTGCCGATGGTCGCGTGCTCGCCCGAGTACCCCTCAATTTCTACTACTGGCAGAAGGCTTGGCGCGTCCAAGACCCGAGGCCGTCCTACAAGTCTGTCCCGTGGGCCTATCAGGAACCCTCGCCGCCCAAGAGCAAGGGCTGGTTCGGCGACCGCTACTAAGCGGCGGCCGTCACACTGCCGCGTGTCGGCTGGCCAGATGCGCACAGAAGCCGACGGCCAAACCAACGGCGCCGGCGTCGGCAAGATTTGTCCGCGGGCGTATGAGAGGTACGCTGCGAGCGGCTTTTACGACGCTCCGGATGTGTCGTCACGCAGCGTGCCAATTCACTACTGCGTCTCTTCGTGCAGATCCCAGTACGAAGATTGCGACGACCGTCTTCGGCGACTTCGAGCGTATTGCGTGTGGTCGCGCCAGCAGTCATGGCGACCTTCACGCATGGAGGCCGCATCGCTCACCTCCGGCCGAAAAATCATGCGTCCCTATGCGAGACCGATCAGTCGTTCGGCCAAAGCGTTTTGCAAGGCTTTAGTTCAATCTCTTTCCTGGCGAAATCATTGTCAGTGGCATTGCTGACGGTCGTCCACGAAGATCAAACTGCGGATATCGTGCATTCAGCATTCCGGGGGATCGAGCGGCAGGCCGCACAGCCCCCCAACATGGTAGCTACTTCGCGGTCGAAGTCATCTACCGGTCAGGTTCTGCTCTTCTGCTGGGAGCTCGCTTCGCACGAACACGTCCAGCACTTGCGCGATATCGACCCCTGACGGCGATCCGTTGCGCACCATACCCCTCGATACCGCCGAGCGCATGGCTCCAACGACGCAGCATGCCGCGACGAGCGCTGCCACGGCATCGCCGTCGGTCTCGGTCAACAGCTGCTCCGCCAGCGCCCTCGCTCCTCGCGGAATTTGATCGACATCTTCACCACCAAGCGACCACTGACGATTTTCTCCCGTCACGGCGACACCTCCCGGACTGTTCGATTTGACCATTGGCGGCCGAGCTGGCGGAGCGGATCTCCGATTGCCACCGTCAGCACATGAGACAGCCCGATCGCGCCGGCGATCGAGAGCGTTGCCGTCGCCGGAGCGTCCAGGAATTGGCCAAGCGACCAGTTGAACAGCGCCAGCACCGGCAGATGGATCAGATAGAGGGCATAGGAGATGCCTCCCAAACGGCGCAGCATCCGCCCCGGCCAGTTCACAGAATCATCCCGCAAGGTCGCCCTTGTCACGATCCACCCGCACATCAGCGCCAGCACGGCAGTCGCCCCGCCATGCATCGCCGGCGGCAAGATCGCCAACATGAAGGCCGCGATCGACATCCAGAACGCCGCTTCCATGTTGCCGATCACCCGCAGGTGTTCCGCCAGACGGGGCCATGCGCTTGTGCCCATGGTTGCTCCGATCGCCAGCCCGACCGCGATTGCATCGATGCGGAACGTCCAAAGCGTTCCGCCCCAAGGCCGCAGCGTGAAGGTCCCGACCACGAGAACGAGTCCGGCCAACGCGACGAGCGCCCGCTGCGGTAGCAAGAACACCAGGAGCGGAGCCACTAGATAAAATTGCATCTCGGCGGCAATCGACCAGAATGGCCCAAACGCAAAGGCGTTCCCGCATCCTGTGGCGCCCCCGAAACAGGGCGCCCAGTGCGCATTCGAGATGAAGGCGAATGCCGCCTTCGCGTCTGCAGGCTCAACGCCGCTTCCCGGGATGATCAACCCGATCGAGAGGATGGCGCCGACGCACCAGGCCAGCGGCACGATCCGCATAGCACGCCTGACATAGAAGGCGGAGGCCGCCTCGAGCGCACCGCGCTCGAGGCGCAGGCTTCGCAATGAGCGTTCCACCACCAGGCCGGAAATCACAAAGAACAGATCGACCCCGACGCTCCACGCCGGCGCAAACAGCAGAACGGCGACCGTCCCGCCTTCTCCGAAGACCGGCCCGACATGCGACAGCACCACCAGCCCGATCGCCAGGCCTCGCAATTCATCCAGCCCCGATAGGCGGGCTTTTTGTTCCATCCAAATATCACGCTCGACAATCATCACAACATTGATTTAATCATAGGGCACACAAGCGAGGCAAGGAATGCATGCACGCCTGACATTTGTCGCAGTCGCGGCTGCCCTTACATTGGCGCCCCACGCTTCGGCCCAGTCGCTCACGCATGATCCGAACGCCTGGCGCGCCGTCGCCTATGCCGATCTCGAGCTCCCGAACTCGGAAGCCGTGCCCTACGCCTCCCTATGGGCCGACCGACTGAAGAAGAACAACGACGCCTACGTGGCCAAAGGTGATACACGCTTTGCGGTCGCCAACGCGCCGGCTTCCGAGAGTCACATCGTCGTTCGCAGCCCGACCAAAACCGTCGTCCTCTCGGTCCTGCACACGCTCACCGGCTGCTCGCCGATCCGCACCGACCCTGTCGGCAATGCCATACTGAAACGATGCCCCATGCGCTTGGCGATCTACCAGAACGGCCGATCAACGGTCGCTGA
This sequence comes from Mesorhizobium sp. M1396, assembly GCF_040317725.1. Lineage (NCBI taxonomy): Bacteria > Pseudomonadati > Pseudomonadota > Alphaproteobacteria > Hyphomicrobiales > Phyllobacteriaceae > Mesorhizobium > Mesorhizobium sp. M1396. Next base: position 21,395 of record NZ_JAMYLA010000049.1, read on the forward strand.
CGCTGGCTCCGGCTGTTTCATCGAATATGGCGCGCAACCGAATAACGTCCGCCCCGACCTCGCTCGGAATGGTGCGATGGGTGCATATGATGTTCAGGCCAAAAGCATTCGCGCCGGCATCGTATTCCAAGGTGAAATCGCCCAGGAATGCCAATTCCGGGTCCCTGTCCCTCAACCCTAGAGGAAGCAGCCCACGCCGTTGTGTTTGGGCAACCTCGATATCCCCAAGGAGCGCAATCATGATCGGCACGGAGAACCTGACGTTATTCAGGACACCAGCCAGCCACCGGCCATCGCCAACGGATCAATGCTTCCCTGACGGCGCGCGATGCGCGGCCTTGACCGCGGCTCCTGCCGGCGGCCACGGCGGAATGATGTTCCGGAGATCTGCCATGGCCAGCCGGACAATCTTAGCGACACTAGCCGTCTTGATCTCGCCGGCAATCGCGCAAGCACTTGATCCGCTCAAGGCTCCGCAGGGATCATATGTAGCGTCCACGCACACATGTGCCGATCTCGACCATGGCGTCGGCGCTCTCGAACTTGCCGAATTCGACGGCGACGCAATCACCGTCGGCGCAAGCACCTGCGAGATAGCAGGCACCCGTCATGCAGACGATGCGTTCGAAGCCTCATGTACAGAGCGTGGCAGCAGCTCCCCGGTCATCACGCCGATGAAGATTACGCGCCCATCCAGCAACGCGCTCTCCATCAATGGCACCATCTATAATTTCTGCCCGGGGAAGTAAGATGCTGCGTCCCTTCCCAATACTCCTCTCCGCGCTCCTGGTCGTTGGACAAGCGCCTGTTGCGCAAGCGAATTCCTTCGATCAGGATGCAAGTTCTTGCGATCTCCATGACAAAACAACCTTGCGTACCCTTTGTACGAACGGTGCGGGTCTGCCGAGCTATCCGTCCACGCAAGAGATGACGGAGCGCAGCCCGAACATCGCCAATATGATTGTCGACGCCGCCAACAAGTATGGTGTTGATCCCAAGCTCGCTCTTGCCGTGTCCGCTCACGAAGGCGCGATGTCAGCATGTGCCGGCTCCTTCAGTGGCGTTCTTGGACCGATGCAGCTTACGGGGGCGACCGGCCGGGCCTACGGAATGGATCGGGGCATCTTGTCCGAAAACATTGAAGGCGGCGTAATGACGCTTCGCGATGCCGTCAAATCGTGCGGCGGCACGTCAAGTATTCGCTGCCTCGCCGATCGTTACAACGGCAGCACTGAAAGCCAGCGCCGTAACTGGACGAACGACGTAAACCGCCGCTATGCCGCCCTCAATTCGGCCGGCCAATCCATTCCTCAGGGATGCGGCGCGCAAGCGGTCTGCCAAATGGGACCAGGCGACTTTCCGACGCCCAATGGTGGTGACACAAAACTCGCTTCATCCGCTCCCGGTCCCGCCGGCAGCGACATCAACGTTGCCCTTGGTCAGGTGTAACCCCGCCTTCCTATTGAGGGCCACGCCGTTGGCCCGCCGCCTTCAATGGGAGAGATTGCGCGACGAGAGCTTTCCAAATCCCCGTTTCAGATGGCTTGCCAGCTCCTGGCGCACATCATCAGGCCATTGCTCCATCCCAACGCAGTTCACTTCGGCGGCAACCAGCGACCAGTACAGCAGATCCGCGTGTCGTCCTTCGAACAGAGCCGCCACGATGAACTGTCCGATCACCAACGTGATCGTCTCGGGCTTGCCTTTCTCCCGTAGAAATTCCGAAACCTCTTCCACCGATGGTTTCGGGTGGCAATCGACGAACGCCGCCGCTTCCCTATAGAGCGCATTGTCTCCTGCGACTTGCCAGATATTCGCTTGCATCGTGAACCCTTCAGCAATGATGCCAATGCATCGACGCTGGCGGATTTTCTGATGCTAGTCAAAGAAATATAAGATAGATTTTTTGCCTATCGCAGCAAATAAATCTACGCTGATTGTTTAGCATCTTCTACTTTTCTTGTATCTACTGGCTTGTCCTGCGTCCCTTTTTGGCCGGAGGCAGCCGCTTCTTCTCGGAGGTTGCCCCAGCGGGGCTGGCTGCCTCTCTCAAAGAAGGAACACCACTGAACTCCGTCATCGAGCGCTTCACGGCACGCGTGGCCTCAATATGCCGCGCAATCTCGGTGAAGCTGAAGCCGAACGTCTCGATGTCCCGCTTCACGCTGTCGTCGTCACCAGTCCGACCAATGAGCGTCCACACCGGAACCTTCAGGTGCCGCGCCAGCCGCTCCAAGGTGACCAATGTCGGGTTCCCCTTCCCCGTCCGCAACTGGTAGAGCGTGCCGCGCGATAGCCCCGTAGCGTCGGCAAAACTCGCATAGTCCGGGTACTCGTTCTCGATTTGGCGAAGTCGCAGCGCGAGCAGGATCGAAAGCCAACCATCGCTGTCTTCTGTCTTGTTTTTAAATATCGGCACAGCTGCCCCCCTGCTTATCGGTCGGAATATGACGGCCATTTTTTGCAGAATGTCTAGTGCTCAGGGCTTGTAGCCGAAACGATAACTCATTGCCCTATTAAAGTGTCGAGGCATCCTCCCCATACTCCGCAAAGTGACGGCGTACAGCTTTTGACCCGCTAAATCGTTCCAGATGCAGATAGCCATTTGACGATCTGCATGCCCTGTTGGAAATGTATAATTAAATGAATCCGGTTTGGATCTCGTGGGTCCCTTGCTAATGAATTTGTCGTGTGCCACCTCATCCGGACGGACAACCCTGATCTCTGCCCTTGCGGCAGGCAGGCCCTGCAATCGTTGCCCGACCACTTCGAATGACCTGGTTCAGGTCGACCACAAGCGAGACCTCGACGCCGGTGCTTCTGGCGATTACACTCAAGGCGGGGCCGCAAGGCTTGGCCCCGGAACCAATCTCTATGCCTGTTCGAGATGGAAATGGCGCCGGGCAATACTCTGAAGCCGATACCGCCAAAAACGGCACCAAAACGCTTGATCCCATGAGGGGCCATCCTATCTCCAGTGATCATTATAATGACGATCAATCTGTGACATTATATTGATCAGCATCGGAATAGGAGACACTCTGTCATGTTCATGAGGTTTGCGTTCGCAATTTTCGCCGGCGGCGTGCTCGCTTTCTTCGCCCTGCCCGATCAGGAAGCCGGCCTTCGCATGCTCAGCTTTTCCACTGCTTTCTTGATCCTGTCCCTCGCCGCCGTCTGTGTCATCGAATTTCTAACCCGCAGTATCGGACGTTATCGTCTTCGGTCGTCGTTACAACAGTCGCGCTGTGATGACGATCTTCCTTTGCATGATGCTGCAAAGGTCGAGCGCTCCGCCTGGTCAACGTCGGGCGTCAACCCCAAGGATTTGAAACTGGCCTGGCAGTACCGCGTCAACGATCAGCGCCTTGGCCGCTTCAAACTCTAACAGGCTCTGCGCGCCAGGATCTGCTCAATCACGCACACAGACGATCCTGCTGTTCCGTCAGGTCTGCGAGCTCCTGATACGGTAGCCCCAAATGATTCGAGGCTTGCGCAACGCAGCGTCCCGAATTCCCAAAAGGCCCCGACCGAGCCTCCCAGGAACGCCACAAAGGTGCCGATCGTCTAAAGGTCAGGTTGCGCGTTCGCGCGCAAATGGTTCTCGTAATTACCTCATGCAACGGCTCCTGATCGCTAATCTCGAGTGTTTGCGAATGGCGCTCTCAGCGATGCAGGCTTGGGCTACCTGGCCGAGGCGATCCTGCCGTCACGTCACGACGGCTAAGTCCTGGCCCTTGAACCGCCCCGGCTATTTCGCAGGTAATGTTCAACGCGCTATTGAATCATTCTATTGATCCGATAGAGAGTTGGCGGCATTATCAGGTCCATGACAAAGGTGTCGTGGCCAAGCGCTGCGCAGGTATATCGCGCTTTAGGAGGGTACCCGGCGCGCGGCAGCTACTTGTGCCGTTGCCCAGTACCAAGTCACGGGCAGGGGAAAGGCGACCGCCATCCCTCCCTCTCTGTTCGTGACGGGGATTATCGTCTTATGCTCTACTGCTTTGCAGGCTGCGATCCCGTCGACATCCAGATCGCCATTGCGGACCTGGATTTGTCGAAGCGCGCGGCCGTGCCTCTGCGTCGTGTTCGTCCGGCGGCGCCCAAAACCACGGCAGCGGACGCGCTCGCGCTCTGGTCGAGAGCGACTGCGCTCGCCGGTACGCACGGCGAAGCTTATCTTGCCTCTCGCCGTCTGCCGGCGACGTTGCCAACTTTGCGCTATCTGCCGGATTATCGGTTGGGAAAGAACCGCTTTCCCGCGGTGGTGGCTGCTCTGCAGGCCCCAGACCGTTCAATCTGTTCGGTGCAACTCACCCTCTTGCACCCGACACGGCCAGAAAAGGCGGCGCTGGACGAGCCGCGCCGCATCATCGGCCCCAGCCGGGGCTTTGCCTTGCGGCTCGCCCCAGCGGCCGCCGTCCTTGGTATTGCCGAAGGCTATGAGACCGGCCATGCCGTAATGCTGCGATACGGCCTGCCCGTCTGGTGCTCACTGGGGGCACCACGTTTGCCGTTTCTTCAGCTGCCCGAATTCGTACAGCGGATCGTCGTCTTCGCCGATCCGGACAAGCCCGGCCTCAGCGCGGCCGAACGCGTTCGCGAAGCCAACCCTGAGCGCCAGGTCCTCATTCACAGACCGCCCGACGACCGGGATTTCGCGAAGCTGTGGGAGGACGATCCGACTCCCGAGACCCTACCCTTGGATCTTCTGCTGCGCGAAACACTCGGCGCAGACACCTGAATCTCTCGGCGGGCCAACTTACCATCAACTTTGATCACGAATTTGGCACCACTTGTTCTGGCGAAGGGTGCCTTCGAGCATCTAGAACCGGCACTAGATGCGCGCCTATCTCTACTCGACACCCATGCCTTGGCTTCAGAAGACCGGCGCCGAAGTCTTCCGTCAGAGGATACTGTCGACCACTCGGTGAAGGCGCTAACCTACCTCGCTGCACAGTCGCTCAACGAGAACTCACAACCGCCAAAAGCGGAGGAAGGATGCCGAGGAACGGGCTCGCTTCTACATCGCGCTGGTCGGTCTCGCCGAATTCGCCGATGCCTATCCCGCGCAGCTCTCGGGCGGCATGGCGCAGCGCGTCGGCATCGCCCGGGCGCTCACTGTCCAGCCCGAGATCCTTCTGCTCGACGAGCCGCTGGGGGCGCTGGACGCGATGACCAAGATCGGCATGCAGGAGGAACTGGCCCGCATCTGGAGCGAAGAAAACGTCACCATGGTGATGGTCACCCACGATCTGGAGGAGGCGATCTATCTCGCCGACCGGGTGCTGATCCTGCCCAGGGAGAAAGGCGGGGCGGCGCGGTTGATCGATGTCGACCTGCCCCGCCCGCGCGAGCGCAGCGAAAGCCGGTTCGTGCGCTACCGTGAAGAGTTGCTGCGCAAATTCGGCCTGCACTGACGGAAGTGAACGGATTAGCCCATCTCTTTTGGCCGGTGTGGTAACCCGGCGGGATGGGCAAGAAAAACCGCTGAGGAATGCTCAAGCGCGATCGGTCCAACGCATGAAACGACGATATCTCAACGCTTTGAGCCATATGCGGTAGCTCTGGAGTAGTAGGGACGGAAAGCCCCTCCCCTTACGCGCCAAACAGCCGCCGGTCCCAGTAAACAGGCTGGTGGAGACTCGTCTGGATCCTTGAAAACTCCGGATGCGTTGGATTGATCAGCACATTGCTATCGAGACGCGCCACGACGCTCGGCACCAGCAGGATGACGCTGCGCCGTTCTAAACACCAGGTTTCGCCAAATCCCTTGCTTACCGTCGCCGGCATCGTGTCCCAGCCGGGCAGTGACGGCTGCGAAAAAACCTCGTAGCTCAGTCCGCGCGGAATTGTGACTTCGATGTAGTGCTGGTTGGGCGGCAGCCGGCCACTGCCATGCACCAGCTTTTCCAGGAGGGCCGTCGAATAGTGCTCGCTGGTGTAGATGATAGGACTTCCGGGCGTGTTCCATCGCCCTGGTGCGACTGTCGAGCCTGTCGCGTCGAAGATCGGGTAGGTGCCGGCCGGATCGCCGACACGAAAGGACAATAGGGTGCGATCGAGAGTCTGCGCCGTCACGCAGCACTGCCATACTTCAGACCTCCGAGGATATCGACTACCATTTCGGCGCCGAACTCGCTGAGGATAACGATGTCGATCGGTCGCTTGTCCTCAATCATCGGATGCGGCCGAAACAAGAAATCGCGTGCTTCCTCTTCGTTCTGCCAGACATCGACAGCAAGCCCCCAGACCCGCGCCACACGGGCCAATCGTGTGCCCTCATCCGACGACAGGCGATGCGCCGTCTTGCGCCGCTCATAGGTTGCCTTGGGAATCAGCCGGTATTTGAACTGAGCATCTCCCGGGGCAACGAGATGGGCAACGCGCTCGACCACCCCAATGGGAAGTCCATTCTCGATCCGGGAGATCAGCCCGAATGGCGACCGCGCCGCCACCTCCTTAGCAGGCAGCCCCAACACGTCGGCTACATTTCCGAACGCCAGCATTCCACTCTCCATTCATGTGAGGCACAATATAGCCTCACATGATGCGCCCTGCAAGTCCCTGCGTCAGCGCGAACCGATCCGATCACCCTGCGATCCTTGCTGCCACGCGTTAGCCTTTGGCGCCCGCCAGCAGCATCAGTCCCACCGACACTCGCCTGCGTAGCCCTTCGAAAAGCGCTAAGGCGGCGAGTGCGAACCGCCTTGGTTGCGAATGATTGACACCGGGAAAAACGCGTTTCCGCCGGCGCTGAACAAGGAAGCCCGGAAGAAAGAATGGCCGGGCTCGGATACGGCCCGGCCAAAGAAGGTTAAAGCCTTCAGGGAGGAACACCGTCCGGTGGAAATGGGAGGAAACCATCGAACGATTTTACCTGTTTGATCTTATTTCAACGCGTTGGCGACGAATGGGATTCCAAAGAACATATAAAACGGCAAAAATTTGTGCGCCACATTACAGAAGGTCACAAGCGCGCGGTTCCGGTCTTGAGAGGTCACCATAGTGGCGTAGCTTCGTCGGATCATCTGGCACGAGGACATGACCGCGTGCTCTTCATGCACGCCATTGATGAAACAGTCTAAGTTGACGGATTGTCATCATGCTTCACCATCCCAGGCGGATCACGCCGCGGACGGCTACATCGCCGCCACAGCCGCTGCTTGCGGCTCTATGGTCGCCTACCTGAAACATCAGCCCCTTCGAGTCTGCTGGGTTAACCACTGTCAATCCATGGGAAGCATCGTTGAACCCAATGGGTTGAACGAAACATCGGTTCAATGATTTAATCATAAGCCGAACGATCTAAAGCCGGATGGCACCTTATGAGTGACTTTGCTATTTTGGGTCGCACGGTTGGCCCGCAGCACCCGGAAATTCAGACGCTCTTGCGTCAGGCGCGGGATCAGCAGGCTCGCGTCTTGTGTTTGTGTCGGCATCCCGGGGTGCCGATGTACATCGCCGCCGTCGGCGAGGAATTGATCATCAAGCGCATGCCGAACACCGGCAAGGACCATGCGGTTGACTGTGATCGCTATGAACTGCCCCTTGCACTGTCGGGAAAGGCGGAGATCCTGGGTCAAGCAATCATCGAGGATTCTGCATCGGAGGCGGCGCGGCTGAAGCTGGCCTTCGCACTGACACAAGGCAAGGCGCGACAGGGATCATCCGGCGAGGGGGCTTCCCACCATACTGTGAAGGCCGATCCGAAGAAGCTCACGCTGCGAGGCTTGCTCGACTATCTCTGGGAAGAGGCGGAGCTCACATTAATGGCACCCGGCTTTGTGGGAAAAAGAAATTGGGGGTTGGTCCGGAAATTTCTTTGGGGCGCGGCTGATGCGAAGTCGAGCCAGAAGTTCCAGTTGCGCGAGCTGCTGTTTATGCCGGGAATGTACTCCCCTGAGCACAAGGATCGCCTGGCAGCGGATCGGGAGCGGGCTTTCGCGGCGGCAGCCAAGGCGAAGCACAAGAAGATTGTGATCGGTATTGTGAAATCGCTCGATCCTGCCCGGTTTGGCGGCAAGCTGTCGATCAAGCATATGCCCGACGCGCAGCTCTTCATGGATGAGAAAATGTTCAGGGCAGTGCCGAAGCGCTTTGCAGCAGAATTCGACCTGTGGCGACTGCACGAAAATTCGCACCTGATCACCATCGCGACGGTCATGCAGATGCCGTCCGGCATTCTGGCGATCGACGAAATCGGCTTTATGAACGTGACGGAGAATTGGATTCCGTTTCAGCACAACTACGAAAAGGAATTGATCGAGGTCCTGACCGGGGAGCATCGGCGATTTGTGAAAACGTTGCGCTACAACGTGCTGCCGGCGGTACCGATGGCGTTCGGTCTTCTGACCGACGTTGACCAACAGGGAACCGCGCTTTTTGTCGTACCGCACGATGCTAACGAGGCGGTACGGGCGGAATTCGACCATCTGATTTCAAGCTGCGAGCTCGAGACCTGGCGCTGGGACGCAAGCGGCCCCCGACCGGCGCTACCGGGCAAACAGCAGCGGCTTTCGCCTCCGCCCGGCAGGCAGGCTTTGGAATATCGACCGAACAACTGAAAAGCCGAAGCGCGTGCGAGGCTGCAGCTGTAATTGGACCCAGCCAGGACATAAAAATCGTGAACAAGCGAAAGACAAGATGAGGGCAATGATTCGATGCGGTTGGCGAGGGTCCGTGAGCGCGACGAAGCGCGGACGACGGCTGGCGCACCCGTAGGGCAGGCTACGTCTGAGCTTGCGTCTGGCGCCGGCGTTTGCGCTGGAAGCGATCGTTGATCGGGGCCGTGACCAGGGAGTGCGAAAAGGAGAAAGCGATGCTGAAGAATTCGACATGGATCCGGGAACGGGCATCGTCATCGCAGCAGTCCTGATTTTGGTGCTGTCCGGCGCCCGGCTTTTGAACCAGTGGGACAGTCTATCGTTTTGGCGAGAGCCGGGGCTGGTCGCGGCTATTGTTCTCGGATTGATTTCGGCGATTGCGCTTGCCGTCGCGTTCGTGGTCCGGCGATGGCCTCAGCAGAATGTACAGTATGATCCAACGCGCCGGGGACCAGTTATCGATTTGCAGGCGGATTCGAAGACTGACCAGCCTGGTTAGATGCGTTTCGGATATCGCGGAGGATGATGGCATTCGGATCGGGCACGTCGGCAAACTGCCACAGGCCAAGGTGCTGCTTTTTAGCGACCTCCTGCGCGACGATATAGGGAGCATGGACCGGAGCGCCGTTCGGAGTGACGGCCGCGAACGCCCAGCCGGTCGAGATCAGCGCCGTGCCGAGATCGATGCGAGAACCGGCCGCGGATCCTGAAGTAGGCTGCGCGACGCAAACGACGAAGCGCGTTTTGGTCGCGGCCTGCCAAGCGGCCGTGTAGCATTGAGGTTTGAGATCCCGGATGAGAGACACGAGCATTGCAAGGCTTGCCTCCCCGCAATCGACATGCCCCCCTGCGCTATTTGTGAAATATGTGCCTCGCAGGCAGGCTTGAACGCCGTAGAGACGGTGGGTCTCACCGGCATAGGTCCAGGTGTCGCCGGTGCTGAACGATGCTGTGGCGGGGATCGGAAACCAGGGATTGGATCTGTCCTCGGCCAGTGCCGGAACACTGGCGAGGACGGCCGCGAGAATGCCGGCGGCGGCGAAGCCAGGTTTCATTATTGATACCTGCTCAGATTGAACCAGAACCGTTGTTTGCCGTCGGTCGTCGTGAGATCGAGATAGTTTGGCTCCGTCCTCTGCTCGCGCCGCGTCACCGCCGATGTTGGACGCGCATCGTAACCCGAACCTCTCGGGTTCGTGCCCCAAGAGGCATTCGTTGCATTCCGCGCAGCACAGAAAGCGCCGTTATTGTCGGGCTTGTAGACAGTTTGTGAGCGAGAGCTGTTGTCGCTCCCGCTCGATTCCGTCTCGGGCGAGACGGCGATCGTGCCGTCCGGGCAGGGTTTGAATTTCTCATATCCGATACGACCGGAACTGCCGGCCTCGGTGCACTGGGGCCAGGGCTCCCCATGCGCGACCATACGGAAAGCGCGCTCGACCGGGGGCACACATTCCCCGACGCTCGCCCAACCCTGCGGGTTGAGGATGCACAGCAAGACCTTGCAGCCAAAATCATCAGCATGGGCCGGCGCCGCCGACAAAACCGACAAGGTCGGCAAAAACGCCACAACGGGAAGAACCTTGCTCATTTTCATTGTGTCTGCCTCAATTTCGCGATTGCAGTTCATCGAGTCATTGTATTAATTCAGCATTCCAGAATCGGCAACGGCGCAGGACTATTTTAATGATTCGATCCCGCAAAACGGTGTTGGCAGCGGGTGCGATCTTGGTGACATGCCAAGCGGCGTCTGCACAGGAAGCTTCCCGGAACTTCCCGGGCAGCGTCACGTCACCCACCGGTCGCATCGTCAATGCGGCCGTCGACGCCAAGGGCCGGGTGATGCCGGCCTACCAGGTCGAAAGCCAGGACGTGCAGCGGATCAGTGCGGCGGGAGGTGCTGACAGCGCGGCCGCTACGGTGACACCGAGCTTGGCTGACAACCCCTGCCCCGGCGTCGCTGCCCTGTCGAAGGAAGAAGGACAGCGGATCGTCGAAACGGTCGCGCGCAAGCAAGGCTTTGCCCCGCCCCTCGTCCTCGCGGTTGCCCGGGCCGAAAGCCGCTTCAATTCCGGCGCGCTATCGCCCAAAGGAGCCTATGGCCTGATGCAGCTTCTGCCGTCCACGGCGGTAAGCTACGGGGTCGATATCTGCGATCCCGCGGATAATGTGAAAGGTGGAATCGGCTTTCTGCAGGATCTGCATCGCAAATTTCCGAACCCGATATACATGCTCGCCGCCTACAATGCCGGCGAGGTCGCGGTTCTCAAATATAAGGGCGTCCCGCCCTACTCCGAGACGGTTGGCTACGTCGCCAACGTCATCAACGATTTCTACCAATGGCCATCGGTCGGGTCTGAGGCGGTGATGCCCGCCGGGGCGGTGAGCCTTGACCTGGCCGGCGTTCAACAGGCTGCGGCCGGCGCAGCTGATCAACGAAATGATCCGACATCCCGCGCCAACTCCCGCAATGGCGGCACAATGTCGTCTCGCGAAGCGACGGCGCCGGTCTGGCAGGGCGGGATGGTGCAAAACTTTGACTGAGGAGATGCTTTGATGACCTTGTGGAAGATGATTGCTGCACGCAGCGCTGGTGTGGCGATGCCGCTCATGCTCTTGGCGACGCAGGCGATGGCCGGGGGCGGAAATCTCCAGCCGGTGCAAAGCACGCTGCAGACCTTGGTGCAGACCTTGACCGGTCCGATCGCGACCGCCTTGGCCGTTCTGTTCTGCATCTTCATGGGCTTCATGGCCTGGGCGGCACGCCTGTCATGGTTTGTGGCCGGAAGCTGGGTCTTGGGTATCGTGCTGGTCTTCGGCTCGGCCCAGATCGTCGAATTCTTTCAATCCGCGGTCGGCAGGTGATCGGCATGGCAGACGGCTGGATCGATCCTGGCGAGCCCAAATTGTTGATCACTCCGCTGGTCAAGGGCTTGACCCGAGCGCCGACGGTGCTCGGCATTCCCTACGAGCTTGCGGGGTTCATAGGCGTGCTGACGGCGGTCGTGTTCCTCGCAACCCATAATCTGGTCATGCTCTCTATCTGCGTGCCGCTCTATGCGGTTGCCAGGATCGCGATCATGCGCGATCCCATGTTCATCGAGATCATGTTCATCCGTTCACGCAAGACGCCGCCCCGAAGCGCCAGCTTTTGGGGTGCGCGCAGTTATCGGGTGTGACCGTGGCGATCGCGCGGGCTCTTCGCGATGAACTGAGTTTCGGGGCCGTGTCTCGTCGGGAGAACCCGGTTTCGGCCCATATACCCTATTCGCGGCATGTGTCCGACGAGGTGATCAAGACGCAGGACGGCATGTTGATGTCCTTCGTTCACATGAGCGGACTGTGCTTCGAGACGATCGATATCGCCGAGATCAATTCGCGCCTGCTCGGCCGCAACGATCTCATCCGGGGGTTGGCGAATTCCCGCTATGCGATCTACTCGCATATCGTGCGCCGCGAGGTGAAGCCCGCGATCGAGTCGAGCTTCGAAAACAAGCTCTGCCAAGAGCTGGACCAGCGCTATACGGCGGCCCTGCGCACCCAGCGCATGTTTGTGAACGATATCTACCTGACCATCGTGCGGCGCGAGCTGCAAGGCACGGTGGGGACGGCGGATCTCGTGATCCGCAAGCTTTTGGGACGAAGGGCTGCGGACGGTCGCTCTTCGAGCGAGGAGCGGGCGCTGATCGAACTCACGGACGTGATGAAAGCCGTCCGAGAGAGCTTGCAGGCGTATGGCGCGCGGGTTCTCACCGTCGTCAAGCGCAGTGACGTTTGGCATTCCGAGCCGCTGGAATTCCTGGTGCAGCTCGTCAATGGCGGATTTCCGCGGCCGATGGCACTGCCGCGCATGAAACTCGCGGAGGCGCTAGCGACAAAGCGGCTGTTCTTCGGCCCGAATGCGCTGGAAATTCGCGGGGCGTTCCCTGGCGAAACGCGATACGGGGCCATCATTTCGGTAGGCGAGTACCCCTCCATCACGGGACCGGGGATGCTCAACCCCATGCTGAAGGTGCCGCACGAATTCATCGTCACGCAATCCTTCGCCATCATCGACAAGCCCCAGGCGCTGACCCAGATGGAGCGGGTCGGGCGCAAGATCGACATGTCGGATGAAGCCGGCTCGATCGTGGCCGATCAACTTGATGAAGCACGCGATGAGCTTCTGTCCTCGGAAGCGCTCTATGGCTTGCATCATCTGACGGTGCTGTGCCTCGGGAAAACCATGGACGACGTGGCGCGCTGCGTGACCGATGTCGGCACGGCGCTGACCGAGGTATCCGCCCTGTGGGTTCGCGAGGACCTGAATTGTGAACCTGCGTTCTGGGCCACCCTGCCCGGCAATTTCGCCTATGTGGCGCGCAAGTCGATGATCTCATCGAAGAACATGGCAGGCTTTTCGGCCTTCCATAACTATCCGAGCGGCCGGACTGGCGGGGTGCATTGGGGAACGCCGATAAGCGTCCTCGAGACGACGTCGCAAACGGCCTACTTCTTCAACTTCCATGTTCGAGACCTCGGCAACTTCACTCTGAACGGCCCCTCGGGCTCGGGCAAGACGGTGCTGCTCGGCTTTCTCGCGGCACAGGCGCAGCGCATCACGCCGCGCCCCAAGCTGGTGATGATCGACAAGGACCGCGGCCTGGATATCTTCGTGCGGTCGCTTGGCGGCCGCTATGAGGTTTTGAAGGCCGGCGAGCCTTCCGGCTTCAATCCGTTGCGCCTGCCCGATACGCCGCGCAACCGGGAATTCCTCTTCCAGCTTTTCAGCTTCATGCTGCGTCGATCCGACGGACACGCCCACTCGACGCGCGAGGAGCAAGTCATCCGCAACGCGATCGCCCAGGTGGCGAGCGCGCCGCCGGAAGGTCGAACCATGGAGGAGTTCGCCGAACTGTTGCGCGGTGCGATGCGCGCCGGCGATGACGATCTCTATTCGCGCTTGCAGCCATGGATGAGGCCCGATCAGCGCGGTTGGTTGTTCAACAACGCGGAAGACTCGTTTTCGATGTCGTCCATTTTCGGCTTTGACATGACGAGCGTGTTGAGCGACGCAACGACCAGCACGGCAGCCTTGCTCTATATCTTCCATCGCATCGAGGAGCTGCTTGACGGGCAACCGGTCATGATTTTCCTCGATGAGGGCTGGAAGCTGCTGGACAATGATATTTTCAGCTACTTCATCAAGGACAAGCTGAAAACCATTCGTAAGCTGAATGGCATCGTTGGCTTCGGCACGCAGTCAGCGGCGGACATTGTGAAGTCATCGATCGCCAACACGCTGATCGAACAGACGCCGACCAATATCTTTTTCCCCAACCCGAAGGCCGACGAGGAATCGCACAGGGCGTTCGGGCTGTCGGAGCGCGAGATCAAATGGATCCGCGAAACCCCGCCCGAAGCCCGCAAATTCCTGATCAAGCATGATCAGGACAGCGTCATTGCGCGCCTCAATCTGGGCGCGATGCCTGACGCGATCAAGATCCTCTCCGGTCGAATTGAGACGGTTCAGGAGCTCGACGCGCTGCGCGCGCGTGTCGGCGACGACCCGCAGGTTTGGTTGCCAATCTTTCTTGGGAGGGACCCGGAATGAAGACCATTATGGGCACGACGGCCGCCCTTGTGACGATTTTCGCGGGATCGACGGCCATGGCGGCCGTGCCGGTTTCTGACAGCCCTATTCTGTCGCAGCGGAGCGAGGACAAGGCCGACAAGGTTCAGATCAAGCTCATCCAGGAGGACACCAAGTCCGCCACGCAGGGCGTCAATTGCTCGGTAACGACACCCAAAAAGGCGCAGAACGTGAAGAGCCCGAAGGCTTCGGTCGAACCGGCGAGTGGCCGGGCGTCCTTGGAAGAGGCCAATCCGGACATCAAGGGCTCTTCGGCTTTCGCGTCGACCGGGTCGGGATCGGGCGCTATCGGCGGCAATGCCGGCGAAAGGGGCCAGTTGGATATCACCGGTCAGGTTCTCGGCGGCATGAATGGCAGCATGTCAACGGTGGCCCCCAATAAGCAGTCCTTCGAGACCATGAGTCAGGATATCGGGACTGACAAAACGGTCATGGAAGCCTTCGACCGCAACAGCGCAATCCGCGCCCAAGGCGGGCTGACCTTCAACGAGGTGATCCAGGCGACAGGGTTCTTCGCCCAAGCTTTCAACGTGCGCAACATCGGCACTGCCACACTGACAAGTCGGGGATCCTCCGGCCTGGTGGTGCCCACTCCCGCGTCCCCGCCGCCTGGTTCGGGTGGCTCGACAAGCTGTCCCGGGGCTACGAGCGGCGGCGGCACGGCCGGCAACCCGTGCTGCCCGTCGACGGACGGCGCATGCACGGCGCCGCGCACGACCGACACGGTTGAAAACGTCTCGCCCGTGCTTTCGCAAATCCAGCGGGACGCGAACCGCGCTCCCGTCACAATGACGACCGACGAACTGATGTCGGCGGTCAAGCAATATCAGGCTCAATAGGAGAAAGCGCTATGCGTGGAATTCCGTTAACAGCGGCACTCTTGCTTGGCTTGGGCGGCATCGCCTTTGCGCAGGTGCCTACGATCGACGAGGCTAATCTGGAACAGGCTCGGCAGATTGCATCGGCCACGAGCGAGATCCTCAGCACCGACCGCAACATCATGAACTATACACAAAAGACGCTGCAGGCAGTCACTGGCGACCGGTCGAGCCAGGCCGGCCAGCTCGCGCAGATGGCCTTGGGCAATGGCGGCTTCTCCATGGGGGACGCGCCTTCGCTTGGTAGCGTGATCTCGGGCGGCTCGTTGTCGTTCGCCGGCCTCGGCAATGGATCGCAGGGCATCGTTTCGAACATGATCAATGGCTTGCAGCTGGTGAAAACCATTTCGGGCCTGATCAATGGCCAGACGACGCAGATGGATAAGAACTACAGCGCCCTGGTGAACGTCGCGGCCACGGTGACCGGACTGGTCGACTCCTCGCAAAATGGGGTGAAGACCCGTTCCAGCGCTTTTCAGTCGGGCGCTCAATGGATCGGCACGGCGCAGGACATCAAGGGCTCGATCGATCAGAACAGCCAGATCATGGTGCAAACGGGTCTGACCGTGAACGAGCTGATCGGCGCAGTGAATACCGCTACGGCGGCCGCCAATCAGGAAAACATCGATCGTATGAACCTGATCACCCAGGCCTCGCGGGGGCTCGAATACAAATCCGGCCAATGACGGTGCGCTTTCTTCTATCAGCGGCCGCCATCATTGGCGCTGTCGCGACCTCGGGGTGCGGCCACAAGCCGCTCAAGGCTCCATGCTCGCGCGACGAGGGACCGTTGCGGCCGATGGCGTTCGCGGCGCCTGAACCAAGGACAGGAGCGAAGAAGCCATTCGAGTGCGGTCCGATGAAGGCACTCAATAGCGATCCATCTTTGTTTCCAGGTGGGACGGCGAAAAAATGAACTTCAATATCACGACGCTTCTGCAGCAGGTCGATCAGTTCGGCAATAACTATGTATCGCAAGCCTACCAGAACCTCGCGTCGGCCCTGACCGGCGGGGGACAGGTGGGTGTCGCCGGCCTGATGCTGACGCTGTACGTGATATTTTGGGCCATCGGCATCTGGCAGGGAACCTCGACCGGATCGGGAAAAGAGATGGTCTGGCGGCTGTTCCGCGCCTTCGTGATCTACGCTCTGGCGACGAGCTGGGGGGACTTTCAAACATATGCCTATTCGTTCGCGAATGAGACACCTTCCGCGATCGGGAACAGCCTTCTGACGAGCGTTTCGGCCAATGTGACCGGGACATCGGCCGGGCTGAACTCCGTCGACTCCGTGCAGACTGCCCTGCAAAACATCTGGGATTCGCTCGCCAATTCCACCTCCGCCTTTATCAAGAGCCTTGGCGTGTTGAACTTCGGCGGCTACGTACTGGCGGCGATCATCCTTGTCGTCGGCGCGCTGCTCATCGGCTATGCGATCTTCCTCATCATCCTGTCGAAGATCTTTCTTTGGCTTTTGCTGGCGCTCGCCCCAGTGTTCATCATTCTTATGCTGTTCGGCTATACGACCCGGTTCTTCGCCGGCTGGATAACCGCGATCGTGCAGTACATGAGCGTGCAAATTCTGGTCTATGCCTTCTGTGCCTTCTTCATCTCGATTACCCAGACCTATTTCGACGCGGTCAACCGGTCGAATGGTGCTGCGACAACGACCTTGACCGAAGCCGCGCCGCTGATCCTGATCTGCCTCGTCGGCGTGCTGCTGCTGTCGCAAATCACCAACGTTGCCGCCTCGCTCGCGGGCGGAATTGGTATTGGAACGCCTTCGTTGTGGCGCTTCTACGGAGGCGCCTTCGCAGCGATGGGCCAAGCCGGTCAGCGCAGGCTGATGGGACGCTTGGGCTGGAGCACGCGGCAGGAACGTCTGGCGGGTCGCGAGCGGGCGCGCGTGAGCCTCGCACAGAGAAGGTATGAGGATTCAGCGGAATATGCACGGCTTTCCCGAAAGCTGACGGATCCCGCATAGGTTTGGGGCACCAATGAGCGATGTGAAGGGAAGCGCTGGGGGACCGGCGAAGGAAACCGAGTCTCCGTTGCCGTACTACGTGGATGCGGCAATCTGGGAAAAAGATATCGCGCGGCGCAATCGCTGGTCGCGATCTCTGGCGTGGTGTGTGGCAAGCGTCGCCTCGGTCATTGCCGTTGCAGCGGTGGGCGCGCTGATCCTCGCGCTGCCGCTCAAGACTTATGAGCCCTACATGGTGGTGGTCGACAAATCCACCGGGTTTGTCGAGGTCAAGCGGCCGCTGGCCGACGGGCCTTTGCAGCAGGACGAGTCGATGGGGATGTTCGATATCGTCCGTTATGTGAAGGCTCGCGAGACCTACGATCCGAAGGCGCTGAAGGACAACTTCGATCTCGCGCAATTGCTGAGCGCCGGCGATGCCTCGAGGGAGCTCGTCGAGCTTTTCAGCCCGGCAAACAAGGTGACGAACCCGGTCGTGCTCTATGGGCGAAACACCGTCGTGGCGGTGACCGTGAAGTCCGTGACATTTCCCAACCAGAGGACCGCCCTGGTCCGGTTCATGACGGAGGAAAAGAGCCAAGCGAACACCGTGCAGCGGCATTGGGTGTCGTTGATCCGGTTCCGCTACACCGGCGTGCCGGCCAAAAACGAGATCCGCTTTCAAAATCCGCTCGGCTTCCAGGTGCTCGAATATCGGCGCGATCAGGAGACGGCGCCGGCACCCACCGCGGAGACACCGCAATGAAGGTCGCCCCCATCCTGATGGCAATCGGGCTCGGCGTTTGCGCAGTTCAGCCGGCCCTTGCCGAACAGACCCCTCGGGCGGGATCTCGTGACAGTCGCATTCGCTTCGTCTGGTATCAGAAGGACGATGTGGTGTCGGTGCCGGCCAGCTATGGCGCCTCGACCATGATCGAATTCGGCGATGACGAGAAAATCGAAACCCTCGGCGCTGGCGACGTCCCGGCCTGGAGCATCGAGCCCAACAAGAAGGGCAATGTGCTGTTTGTGAAGCCGATCGAGAAGAATGCGGGCGGGAATCTCAATGTCCTGACCAACAAGCGCAGCTACGTGTTCTTCCTTAACGGCGAGTTTCGGCCGGTTGCGCAACAAGTCTATGTGATCAAGTTCCGCTATCCCGAAGAGGTGTCGGACGCGGCGCTGATGGACGAAGCCCAGGCCCGGGCGGCACAGCCGAACCGGCAGGGTTTCAAGGCCGAAAACGCCAACTCGTCCTATGCCTATAAGGGGTCGTCGGCAAATAAGCCGCTCGTGATCTACGACGACGGCGTGAAGACCTGGTTCCGCTTCGATCCGGCAAGGGAAGTGCCGGCGATCTATGTCGTCGATAGCGAGCGCAATGAGACGCTTGTGAATTATCGCCGCGAGGGGGCGTACATCGTCGTCGACAAGGTCAATTACCAATGGACGCTGCGCAACGGCAACGAAGCAACCTGCGTCTTCAATCTGAGACTGAACAATGTGAACGAACCGACCGGGCTCGAACCTTACGAGCCGCAGCGTGTCGGCGGTGGGACTGTTCGGAAAGTGAGGGGGCCTGATGCCATCTCCCAATGAGTACAGAATGCTCGCCGAGGAAGGAACAGTGGTCGCCCCGCCAAAATTCGGGGCGAGCACATTCTTCAAGATCGTGGTGCCGCTGGGTGCGGTGGTCTTCGCCGGCTGGATGATCTATGCGGCGACGCGTGCGCCAGACAAGCCGCTGTTGACGGCGTCGGATGGCGAGGAGTTTCACACCACACAGTTTCCCGCACCTGGGCTCGTTACGCCGGGTCCCCAGCTTGATAACGGCACGCTGAAAATCCCGACGGCTCCCGAGGAGCCGCCGGCGGCGCCGGCACAGCCGCCGTCGACGGTCGAGGCTCCGCCTCCCCCTCCACCAGCCTTGCAACCGCCTGCAGCTCCACCACAGGTGCAGGATGATGCCGAGGCCCGTCGTCTGGCTGAGGAAGAACGGCGCAAGAAAGAAGAAGAGGAGCGCCGCAAATGGGAGCGCTTGCGCGCCAAGCAGCTCGTCGTCGATAGCGGCGATGCGCCTGGCAGTGCATCAGCGCTGGGCGGCAATGGAGCGGATGCAGCGGCGGCCGGAAACGCAGGCGAGGGCGAGGAGGACCCCAATCGGCGTTTTTTGGCAAGGGCGAGCCAGAGCGGAGCGGATACATCGAAAGCCACGATGAACCCGCGCACGGACGCTCTGGTCGCCCAAGGGACGATGATCAAGGGCGTGCTCGAGACCGCGATCCAGAGCGATCTTGCCGGTATGGTTCGGGCCGTCGTGTCGGAGGATGTGTGGTCGTTCGACGGTCGCAGGGTTTTGATCCCCGCTGGCTCCCGCCTTATCGGTGAATATCGCAGTGGCCTCGCAACCGGCCAAACGCGGGTGTTCATAGTGTGGACACGCCTGCTTCGATCGGACGGCATGTCGGTGCAGCTCGGCTCGACCGGCACCGACGAGCTCGGTCGCAGCGGCATGCCGGGCGAGGTCGACAACCATTATTTCGAGCGGTTCGGCTCGGCGATCCTTCTAAGTGTCGTGGGCGGTGCGACGCAATTCATCGCCAACCTTGGCAACGACCAGAATGGGTCGAACACCAACCAGACCTACACGGACCCGCAGACCGGACAGACGGTGACAGTCCAGACGCAGCCCAACCAATACCTGCAGAGCGCCCGCCAGATCGGCGCTCAACAGGTCTCGCAAAGCCTCAACCGCATTGCCGAAGAGGCGCTTCGAAATTCGATCAATATCGCGCCCACGATCCATGTCGATCAGGGGTCGCGCATCATGGTGTTCGTGCGCCGCGACCTCGATTTTTCGGAGTTCTATCCGGACCCGGTACGCGAGGCGTTGAGGGAGATACGACGTGAGCGGGCAGCAAAGAACCGTCTTTCTAAATAAGGCGCTGGAGCCGGTGCGGCGCTGGCTCGACGACGATCGCGTGGTCGAAATCTGTGCAAACGGACCTGGACTTGTGTGGGTCGAAAATGTTGGCTCGACACATATGGAGCCCTTCGACGTCCCCGAACTCGACCGCGCCGCGATCACCTACCTCATGGAGCGTATAGCGGCATCATCCTCGCAATCGATCAGCGAGGAAAATCCCTTGCTTTCGGCCGCCCTCCCCGGCGGCGAACGCTTCCAGGGCGTGCTTGCGCCGGCGACGCCGACAGGAGGCGCCTTCGCGATCCGCAAGCAGGTCGTGAAGGATATGCGCCTTGACGATTACCGGAAGCGGGGGTCGTTCGATGCGATCTCCGTCCAGGATCCCGGCGAATTGAGCGAGACCGACAGCGCCCTTTGCGAATATCTCGACGCCGGCAAGATCGAGGATTTCCTCCGCCTGGCCGTGCGGGAACGGTATTCGATCCTGCTTTCAGGAGGCACATCGTCGGGCAAAACGACGTTTCTGAACGCGATTTTGCACGAGGTGCCTTCGGATGAGCGGATCCTCACCATTGAGGATACGCGAGAGGTTAAACCACACCAGCCCAACTATCTGCCCCTCGTCGCATCAAAGGGCGACCAGGGCCTGGCGCACGTGACCGTTGAAACGCTGCTGCAAGCCGCCATGCGGTTGCGGCCGGATCGAATCTTCCTGGGCGAGATCCGGGGAGCGGAAGCCTATTCGTTCTTGCGCGCCGTCAACACAGGTCATCCCGGATCGATCACGACGATCCATGCGGACAGCCCGACCGGTGCGTTTGAGCAGCTAGCATTGATGGTCATGCAGGCTGGGCTCGGGCTGAGCAAGGCAGAAATCATCGATTACGTGCGGTCGGTCCTGCCGATTGTGATCCAACAAACGCGCCGGGGCGGCTGGCGCGGAACTTCGGCGATCTGGTTCAACCGCATGACCGAATGGAGAGCCGCCAGAAAGGTTCCCCAGAATGTCTCGCGTATTCGCTTATAGGCTTCTCCTCGGCCTCATCGGCCTCGCCGCCTTCTTTGCCCTTTGGAGCCTGGCCTACGAGCTGGTGGCGACATGGCGGTGGAATCCCGCGCTGTCCTCTGAAGGCGCCTCGCGCTGGGGGCTTCTAAAATACCAGAACGCGCAACGCAGCCTAAGCGGCCTGTTCGTTGCCTGGCAGCATTTCAGCCAGCGCCTGGCCTATCATCCCACGCAGGGCGAGACGATCATCCGGGGCGCGATCGCGGTCGCGGTTGTCATGGCGATCGGCGTCGGCCTGATCTTTGCAAGCCTGATCAACCGCAAGCCAAAGCACTACGGCAATGCGCGGTTCGGCACGATCATGGACGCCGAAAGGAAAAACCTGCTGGCAAAGCAAGGCTTGATCCTCGGCAAGATGGGTGGGGCGACGATCCGCTCGGACGAGCCCGCGCACGTCTTGGTGGTCGGGCCGACCCGATCCGGCAAGGGCGTCAGCTTTGTCATTCCGAACGGTTACATGTGGCGAGGATCCTCGGTGTGGTTCGATCCGAAGCGGGAGAACTTCGAGGCGTTCGGTGCGCACCGGCAGGCTCTCGGCGATAAGGTCTTTTTCTTTTCGCCCGGCGAGCAGGATTCGCATCGCTATAATCCACTGGATTTCATCCGGCGCGATGCGCGCATGCCGACGGACTGCGCGGTGGTCTCCTCCTTCATCATCCCCGAGGCGACAGGAAGTTCCGAGATCTGGGCGCGCGCCGGCCGGCAGCTGCTTTCGGCCATGATCGGCTATGTGCTGACGTCACCACGCTATGAGGGGCAGCGTCATTTGCGCGCCGTCGCGATGCTTCTTTCGACCGGCGTGGATTTTCTCAGAGTGCTGACGAATATCCGTAATGAAGAGGAAAAATATCTGCCTTCGTGGGTCGTGCACGGGCTCAACCAGTTCATTGCGCTGGAAAAGGAAACGCGAAACTCGGCCTACTTCAACCTGACGGCGGCTCTCAACCCCTGGACCAATGATCTCGTTGCAGCCGCTACGGCGTCGACCGATTTCGATATCTCGAAGTTTCGCAAGGACCCGACGGCTCTCTTCATCGGCTGCTCGGTGGCGCAGCTCGACGTGTTCCGGCCCATCATCAAACTCCTGGTTCAGCAAATCCATGATGTGCTGATGGCTTCCTCGCCAGGCCCGGACGAGCCCTATCAGGTCCTGGTGATGATCGACGAGTTTCGCCAGCTCGGCAAAATGGAGTCCATCGTTTCCAAGCTGGCGATCAACGCGGGCTATGGCTTTCGCATGGTCCTGATCCTGCAGGATCTTGCCCAGCTTGACGAAGTCTATGGAAAAGCGACGCGGCACACCACGGTGACCGCGTGTCAGGTGAAGCTTTTCATCCGCATGAACGACGTGGAGACCTCGGAACATGTCTCTGTAATGCTGGGACCGACCACGATCGAGGTGCCCACCCCGATCATCAGGGCTGGTCAAGGTATATTTGGGGCCCGAGACAAGAGTTTAAGTTATCAGGAAAGGCCGTTCCGGACGGCGGCGGAGCTTCGGCAAATGCCGGCGAAGCAGGCCGTGGTTCTGGGCTCGAGCCCCCCTGGTTTCATGGTGCGCAAGATCACTTATTATAAGGACGCTCCCTATAAGGCGACCTATCAGGAATTTCGGCACCGGCGCTTGAAGGTTCCGCCTCTCTCACGATGGCAGGATCTTCCGCTGCGCTCCATGGCGGAGGTCGAAGCGGCGGCTAACAACGCGCCGGCGGCCCCTTTCGAGTTGGGGGAACCTGATACCGTCGAAGCGTCGGCTTCGGGCGATACAGCCTATGCCGATGCGGTGCCGCGTGCGACTGCGGCTGAAAGGGCTGATCCCGTCGCGTTAAAGCCGAAAGTAAAGAGCGACAGCGCGGACGCACCACAGGTGCTGCCAAGCTCAGGCCTTTCGACGGGCGGTGAGGCTGAAGCAAAGAGCGAGGTCGCCGCTGAAGTTCCGGAGTTGAAGCCGAAGCGGGCCGATCAGACGGCTGATGATGCGCCGCGGCCGCTTCCCACCCTTGGCCGGCGATCGGCGCCGGCAGCGTCAAAGACGTCCGACCCGAGTGCGTCTGAAGGCAAGGCGAGTGTCTTGCAATTCCAAGTCCGGCCGGGAAACAAGTCCACGTCGATCGCCGCGCTGCTCGCATCGCTCGATCAGGAAGTGGAGGCCGGCGCTCGTTCCCTGTCACCGTCAGTGGATAGCGGAGATGTCGACGGGGGACCGTCAGCCGCTCTTGAGGCGCTGCAGGATCAAATTAGACGTCACGGCGATCGCTAGGACGTGAAATTCAGTTGAATACAAATGAGCGATTTGTGCCTTCGGTGCCTATGTCGAGTGAGAACAAGGCGAAGCGTCTCTAATCCGATGGCGGGCGCATCGAACCGTTTCGTTGCGCCTCCCGGTTCTTGGTCGGGACGTGAGTTGATTGCTGGTCCGTAAAACGCGATTGATTTTCACTCTACCCAACATGTATCAAAACCGATACAGTGCACCCCGATGAAGGTGATTGAATGGCTTGGAAGCAGCCGGGCGGATGTTCGAGCGTTTCCTGACGATGCGCGGATAGAGGCCGGCTGGCAGCTCGAACTTGTCCAGCGCGGCGACGATCCCGACGACTGGAAACCTATGCAGATCGTGGGGGCCGGCGTCAGGGAAATCAGGGTTCGGGAGGCATCGGGAGCGTTTCGCGTCATCTATCTGGCGACCCTAGAGGACCGCGTTTTGGTGCTTCATGCGTTCCAGAAGAAGGCACAGGCCACATCCAAGAAAGACCTCGATCTGGCGGCTCAACGGCTAAAACGATGGAAGGCAGAACGATGAACGTAGAAATCTATGAGAACGTCTGGGATGCCCTGGCGGACACCGAACAGGAGGCAGCAAACCTCAAGGCGCGCTCGGCGCTGCTCTACGAAATCCGTAAGGCAGTCCAGCGTTGGGGCATTCCCCAGGAGGAAGCCGCCAAGCGGCTCGGCCTGACGCGCCCTCGTATCAATGATCTGCTGCGCGGTAAGCTCGCCAAGTTCTCGCTTGACGCGCTCGTCAACATCGCCGCCTCCGCTCACCTGGATATAGAAATCCGGGTGAAGGAGGTTGCATAATCACGAGATGTCTAATCATCGTCTTTCCTCGGAGTACATCCGCGTTTGGACGCGAGCGTGTGCCGAACGGAGCCGCTGCCAGAGCCTGGCTTAGGGAACAACGAGCCCACGCAGTGCTGCATGACGAGGCAACTACTGCTTTTGCGGCTTTTGTGAATCCGGCTCTTCGCCTTCGACTGGAGCGGTGTTGATGCTCCTCGACTGCAGGCGCTGCAGTTCTTCGAGCCGTTCGCCTTTGACGATCTCGGGATCAAGCCGCTCGTTAGGATTCTGTGCCAATGATCGCGCGGCTTCGCTTGCGGCTTGTGCCTCGCGGGCTTCCTTCGCGGCGATGCTTTCGGCGTTGCGCACCACTTCGCGGTCTTGCGCAACCTGCTCAAGCGAGGTCGGATCAGCCGATCCGGCTCGTTCGTCGCGGATCTCCTGCTCGATGGCGCGATTACGGATCTCGCGAGCGCGATCGGCCTCAAGCCGCTCAGCGGCCTCGATCTCCTGGGCGCGATGGATCAAAGCTTCGGCGCGCGCGCCGGCAATCCGATGGGCCTGGTCTTCGCTGACATGCGTGACGCCGCCTTCCTGCAGGGATTTGAGATCCGTCCGGATCGCCAGCAGTTCCATGGTGGGCGCTGCGCGCCGTAAGAACTCCGCTTTCGTCTGGCCGTTCATCATGGCCGCTGTCTTGTTAACGGTCTCGTTGATCTGTTTCAGGTTTTCCCGCATCTGGTCCGCGGTGGCATCTGAACTCATTTGAACACCCTTTCCATCTCGAATAGCGACCACAACAGTACCGGATCGGGAAGCTTGCGTCATCCGAACAATGAATTGACTCGCTATCGCGTTATCCGGCCGGGAAGCAGCAACCGAGTGCCAGTCCCGAAGGCTTGCCTGGGTGGCCTGCAGCTGGCGCGCCGAAATCGGAATCTTTATCGGGTTGGCCCTCGCGTGGTCGATCCGCTGGCGGGCTTTCTCGATGACGTGCGGGTTTGCACGGGCGTAGGCGCGGTCACGCGCCTCCCTGCCCGGCCGCGGCTTTTCGGCCGTGGCCACAATCGCCTTGTCGCGCGGGCCATAGCTTTGTGATGACGCTCGATAGGCCGCGGAGGTCGCGACGATTTTCATGCCCTGTGCTTGTGCGTGCTGGGCATAGAGCGCGCGCCATTCGCGAAGCTGGGCCGGACCTGGTCGCAAGCGCTCACCGTCCTCACCCTTCACCGCAACGATGGCGTGGACATGAATATGACCGCCCTCCTCGGCCATGTCGGCATGCATGCCGAAGGCGAATTTGTGATTGGGGAACTGCTCATGCAGGAACCCACGTGCGGCCCTTACCAGAGCTTGCCTGTCCTCGCCCGCCTTGGCCGACAGGATCATGTGCATGGTGTCGCGAGGCTTGTAGGAATTCAGGGTCTTGTCCCAGGACTGCGCGGTCTGCCGAACCGCCTCCTCAGACGCGATCGCGGCGCCGTCGGCGCCGATCGCCGCTCCGTTATGGCTAAGGCGCGCGAGCTGGAACACGACACCGGCTTTGCCGTGGCTGGGCTCCCCAATTGGCTTCACCGAAACGGTATCCTCCTTGACCCCAAGCGCCCCGGAGATCCGCGAGGCGATCATGGCCCGGGTCGGTGCCGAGAACTGGCGATCCTGCTGGCGTCGATCCGAAAAGTGGAACCGATGCTTCACCTTGTCGTCCCCGTTCTCACCCCGCACGACGCTGTGTCCGGCCATGGTCGCGACGACGCGCGCGACGCTCGATCCGTCCTGCAGTGTGTCGATACGATAGGCGAAACCGTGGCCGGCGAAACCTGCCTGAACTGCCTGTGAAAGGCGCTCGGCATTCTCCTGCCCTCCCAGCGAAAGCCGAAACGTCGCCACATCCTCGCTCTCCCGCCGCTTGTCGAAACCCTTGCCCCACTGTTTCATTTCCTCGGCAACAGCTTCCTGCGTTGCCAGGATACGCGCGTCATGCGTCTCGAGCGCGACGCCCTCCTTCTGGATATATTGACCGATGGCGGCTGCCCTTGTGACGCCATGCCCGTAGGAAATCACCTTCAGAACGGCCGGCTGATACCCGGCCGCCAGCTTGTCGGCAGCGGCCCTCGGCCGAGGTCCGCCGGCGAGCTTCCGTCGCTTCGCTGGCAGGCCGAGGTTTAGGCGCCCGGCTTTACCGCGCGGCGGCTCCAGTTCCCCGGGAGACGAGCGCGGCACGGCGGGTTCCGGTGGCTGGCTTGCCCCGAGACCGCCCTCCCCCTTCCGGCCGCGAACCGTCTTGAACAACCCATCATCGTCATTTCCAGCAAAGGACAACAGGGCCCGACGCCGGCGCTTGCGGTTCTCTTCTTCAAAAGCCGCGCTCGCGCGAATCCGATCGGCTATGGCCTGTATGGAAGACTGGTCGAGGTTCACGCGCCCTCACCATCCAGCAGATGCGCCGCCTTCCGAAGTTTCAGGCCATGGGCGATCGTCATCGCCGTCAATTCGGCGTCGACAGCTTTCACCCTCTCATCCAGCGCTTCCCATATCGGCAACGCCGCCTCCATGGGGGCAGCGTGGCCGGAATGAATGGCATGGAGAAGCTGGCTGAGGTTTCGGCCGACCATCCGAACTTGTGAGGCCAACGCCGCGACAGTGCGTGAATTCTCAGCTGACAGAGCGGGACCGACATCCAGGCTGGCCCGGATAATGCGCCGCAACGTCTCCGCTCGGTCAAGCTGGAACACCTTGCAGGCCTCATCCAGGAGCGCGCCCGCCTCCGGCCCAATATCGATCCGGGAGCGCTTTCGGGTGTCCTTGTGGGCGGCGCTGGTGTCCAAAAATTCCTCGCTATGGCGGATGGGCCTCACGTCGAAGACGGTCCAGGTCGAAGCGAAGCGACGACCTGCTCAGCCAATTTGGACCCAAATTGCGTATCTTGTCAATTCAATACGAAATATTATACTGAATCACAGACACAATAATGCAGAGCCGATCATGCATCCTGGGACATTGCACCGATGTGCAAATTCATATTATCACACGGGCACTTATGCGCCTCGGCACTTTGTTGCACCGGCGCATAGTCATAATGCAAGAAAGTCACTTTGGCGCCAAATCGCCTATGCGCCTTGACGCCAAGGTACGCAACATTGGGAAAAAACAATGCCGGAACAACGCGCGGTGCAAATCACAGTGGCCTCTCCCAAAGGCGGGGTCGGCAAGACCATGACCACCATCCTGCTCGCTGGCGAGTTCGCCGCCGCCGGTCATCGGGTGACGGTGCTCGACACCGATCCGCAACTGTCCGCGCTGGAGTGGAGCAAAAACAGTCGCCGCGCCGGGTACGCGCTTTCAAACATCGACGTCATCCCCATCAGCTCGACCGACGAACTGATCGATCGCCTGGCGCAAGCCGACGCCGAGGACCTGCTGCTGGTCGATGTCCAAGGCACGGCCGTGGCTGCACTCGGCCCGGCCGTCGCCAACGCCGACTTCGTGCTGATTCCGACGAAAGCGCACGTCTTCGATGTCAAGCAGTGCCTCGGTCTGATCCGGCACATCCGCTCACTTGGAGGGCGCCACCGCGAAATTCCCTACGCGGTGATGCTCAACATGGTTTCGGGGATCGAACACAACACGATGGCCTTCCGCACGGCGATCCAGCTGCTGCGGCAGGCCAACGCAAGCGTGCTTGAGACCTTTTTGTCGCAACGGCCGACCTTCGCCTCAATCGCAACCGCCGGGACGCTTTACGAAGTCCAGCCTGTGAACAAGGCCGTGCAGGACGCTCGCGACCAGACGAATGCCCTGACCGCCGAGATCATCCGCAAACTGAACGGAGCCACCCCGCAATGAACGAGAAAAGCGATCGGACCGCAAACCAATTGCCGCTGCCCGCCTTGAAACCGCGTGCCCGTTCGGATGATCCGTTCTCGCGCAACATGGCTGCCATAGTGGAATCCAGCATCAGCGAAACGGACAACCTGGAGCAGCAGACGAGACCCCGCTCGGCCAGAGAGGCGAAAGCGAAGCTCGAAAGGCCAAAGGCAGACGGCGAGACAGCCCGGCTGCACACACGCATTCCGGTCTCGCAGATGATCGAGCTGCAGGTCCATTGCGCGCGCAATAGAACAACCATGCAGGAGGTGGTGCAGGGCCTGATAACGGAATTCCTTGCTCGGCAGCCGAGGTAGCCAGACGCGCCAATTAGCGTCGATTTTCGTTACGACCGACCGCGCACGATACCGCCCAACGAGGATTGGCTACATCTCTCCGGGGAAGGCCATCAAAGACGCTGCTGAACGACTGACGTTCGGTTCCATCCATCACCAGAGTGAATCGATCCGCGTCCGCTGATTCAAACCATTCATTGGACGCGCGCGTCCGGCTGCGCGATTCTGTCCGTAATGATCGCGCAGCTCTATCGCCTCTGTATCGAACGCCGCGACGCGGATCGGAACATGGCGCGCTTCTATGCACTGTCGGTCGAGGAGACCCTGTTCGGCCAGACCTGCCTGATCCGGCGTTGGGGCCGGATCGGAACCACCGGCCGCACGGTACAGCACTCCTTTGATACCGAGGGCGAAGCCGTCGCCCTTTTCCTCGAGCTGCTGCGCGCCAAGCGGATGCGCGGCTATCAGCCGCGATCCGCCCGACGCGCAGAAGCGATCCCGTCTTGACAGGTAGCCGGTAGAGCGACGGGAGCGAGGTTCTGGAACAAAGTCGCTTCGTGTACCGGGCGCGGGGCGATGTCGCCAGTGGGAAGTCAGTGATCTTGACACCGTGGCAAGATGTCGGCGGTCACTTGTGAGGCGATAGGTCGGGTGGAGTCGACAGCGAAGATTGTCCGGAGCACGACGAAATTCTCGGCGAAACGTTGAGACGTTCGACAATTCAGCCGGCAGCCACTTTGCCCTCGACCAGCATGGTGACGACATCGCGCATGCGAACTTCACTAATGCGCTGGGCCAAAAATGTCCCCGCCATGTTCTGGCACGATCCCTGTTCCGCTATGCCACCGTCGCCACCGTTCTGGCTTTGATCTTTTTGTCTGTCAGGATAGGTCAGGATGGCGGCGGGCACACACAAGCGGCTTGCCCGATCCGGCAAAGAAGCCCGGTCTCCAGCGACCACGACTCCGGCTTGTATCGAGGAGGCAGCGATGATTACGGCTTCAATGCTGGGTATCGTTCTCATCGCACTGGCCGGGATTATCGTCATCCGGCGTTAGTGGCGATACATTGGAGCACCGAGCCGGATGATGGCTTCGGATTTTTGCGACATTGGGACCAAATGTGTATTTGGCGCCTATGATCGATATCGACAAGGATTGGCTCTCTTCCCAATACTCGCTCCGTTTTGACGCCATTGAACTGGTCGTTGACAGCGTGAATCGTACTTATCGGGCACGTGCGGGGCAGAAGTATTTCTATTTACGGCTCTACCGCGCATCGGGAAGGCCCCTTTCGCAGATCATTGCCGAGGTAACCCTGCTGACGCAGTTTCCTGACCGCGCGGATGTGGGTGTTAGCCAACCTGTCGCCACGGCCGACCGGTCCGCCCATATCCTTGAATTGGCATGTGGTGGTAGCCTTCGTCATGCCTACCTTTTCGAAAGTGTCGAAGGGGACCCGATCGAGCTTACACCTGCTGGTATGGCGCAGTTTGGAGCGTTCATCGCGCACCTGCACCTGGCTATGCCAACCGCCATTGGCGGAGACATCCGAAGCCTTGAGCCGATAGCGATAGTCCAAGATACGTTGCTGGCACTTTCTCCCATCCTTGAGAGCCGCGAAGTCTCGGGAGTGATTGAGCACGACTACCTGGCATGCTTGCGGCGATCTGAGTTGCACTCCCTTCCAGCCGGCCTGTGTCACGGCGATGCCTGGACAGGCAATACTCGCGTTCACCATGGGAAGGTCCACTTTTTCGATTTTGATGATTTTGGGCACGGCCCTCTTGTTCTCGACCTCGGCACGGCGGCATGGCACTTAGCGCGCGCCGAAAGCCCCAATTCCGGTGAGATGGTCGCTTCATTGATATCCGGATATGAAAAGATCCGCCCGTTGTCGAAGATTGAGCTCGACGTGCTGCCCCTTTTCATGGGCCTTGCTGAAGTCCGCTCGCTGCTGTTTCTCGCGCGCTATTGTGCGTTGACCAATGATTTGTGGGCCGACGCGGAAGTTGGATCGCATAATGAGTAATTCGAGCCGTCCAAACCCGAGCGAAATTCATCCGCTATCGGAAGCGCCCTACGTACAAGTGACCTCGCCTTCGTCACCGCGATCGATGTCGGTTGCCTCCACCTCGGCGAATTGACGACGCTTCTCGGCCAGATCGCCGGTGAACGCAAAAGTCACCACTATCACGCGACTGGTATGACACGAGCCTGCGGGCGCATGGGCAAAAAGCTGGCGCAAGCGCTCCCGTTCACCCTCTAGATCGTCGAGGGCGGGCTCGAGGGCGGGACGGCCCAAGCGGCGTCACGGTCCTGGGGGGCTCGATCTCGTAATCCGCGCCGGTCCCCATCGGCATGGTGCTGTAACGGTAGCTCCCCGCCGAAGCGCTGACCCTCACATTCGAGATCGAAACCGCCGATCGAGCGATGATCGTCTCTGCTCCTGCTGGAGGTGCACGAGCGTCAGGATCTCCCTCATCAGCACCTGCGAGCAGCACAAACATTCCAAGCGCAAGTTTTGAGGGTGGAGAGGGACCCTCTCCGTTCTTGCATAGCTGCATTGCACAAAACGTGTTTGCGCATTGCACAACTTTTAGCCATTAAGCCTACAGCTGATGCACGCGATGGTTTCCTCCCATTCCATCGTATCAGCTGTTCCCCTCTGAAGGTTTTGACCTTCACACCTAAAGGGCCTCGGTTTACCGATGGCCCTATTTTTTTTGGCGGCCGAACGTCGTTGATTGCCTTCGTCACTGTGTGGAACGCGGCGCGATCGCCGGTTCAGCCAGCAAGCTTTGGTGTCATTTCTCCCTGGCGAAATCGACCCCTTCCGACAAAAGCCTGACCTTTGCCAGTCTTCTACGGGCAAGCGTTCGCGCCAGAAGTTCAAAGCCGCGTCCATAACATTCAACAATGAAAGCCAGTGTCATGAGATCGAGCAGAAAGTCGTCGATCGCATGTGTGAGCGCATCGGACCTTTGTTCGAATTGAAGTAGCAAGGCGCGCGCCTCTTGGATCGCGGCCCGACAATCGCCTGCGTCTATCAGGGAATCGATCCTGTCAAAGATCTGCAAGCGTCCTCACTCTCCCAAGCCACACTCAACGCATCGAACGCCGTTGGTGAGCGAGCTTTCAGCGAAAAAACAGGGTAGCGTTTCGCGAAAAGGCATCGTTCAGCAAAGTGCCCGTTGATGAAGCATGGCGCGTCAAACGACAAGCATGAATCCGGGCTTCACCCAGGTGATGTCGTCGAAGGCGAGTGAGCTGGCCCACGTCTGCGTCTCGGCCGCCCGACCACTGGTCAGGAGGAGCTGTGGCCACATTTGTCGGAGGCAAATGGGCTTCGACCGCATGCATGCGGCTCCAGGATGACAATTAGACTGCGCTAATATATTCTATGCGGCATGTGGGGGATGTCATGAGACAGCCACGAAGACGTATCGCGCTGGCGTGGCTTGTCTTAACTGGCAATGCGGATGCTCACGATTGGTACACCGGCAAGACTGATCCGGTTCTGCAATATGATTGCTGCGGCAACAAAGATTGCCATCCGATAGACTCTCGCAATGTCAGGGAGACGAAAGACGGCTATTACGTCAGGCTGCTTCGCCCTTCCTATCTGAATGAGCCACAAGAGCCAGAGTGGTTTATTCCTAGGGAGCGCGTCCAAGCCTCGGCCGATGATCGCTACCATCTCTGTGAGCGGTTGATGACCTTCTATCGAACGATCATTCCTCACATGAAGTTCGAGGCCTACCAGAGGTTCAGATGGACGTGTTTCTTCGCGCCCAAGGGCACGAGTTCAATCGAACAGGGCCGCTAGAGGTTCTTCACCCGATCCTGGTCGCGCTCCACCGGATGAATGCGCATTAGCGGAAGTTAAATTTCGACTGTTTCGGCTTGCCGCAAATTAGGGTCTCGGTGGCATAACTCGGGCATGACTTTGGGGGTGCTGGCAGGAAGACTGATGCGCGGGCGTGGATGGATCAAGGCGTTGCGTCAGGACGATGCCCAACAGGTGCGTGCGCACATTGCCGAACTTGAGCGCAACCTCATTGCGACCACACCTCAGGGACGCCATCGACGTTTCGAAGCCGGGAACGAACTTCGCATTGCGAAATTCCGCCTGGAGCGACTCGAGGAATGTATCGCCGGAATAGCGGAGAAATGTGGGGGTTAGATGAGATGCTCTCGAAGTTGCCGCGCGGTACGGCCGGGCTGTGCGTCGGGGCTGTCACAAGGCCAGCCGTCTGACGCCGCTCGGTCAGGAGCACCCTTCAAGCTGCGCTGGGCGGCAGACGCGCAGGCACACGAGACTGCCTGGAGACAACCCGCAAGGGGTTCCTGTTCCAGAGTACCGGACGAGGGGCGACCGGCCTGCGGGCCCCGCCCGTCGTCGGCCAAATCACCTCTATCGTAATTGATTGCCAAGTGACAAAATGCGTCTTTGATGGCTATTGGTTCGACGTTGCGCCCGCGCTGGCTACCGGAAAAGAATTTTCCGTCCTATGCGTATCTTCCCGGCCGGCAGCCGCATCCCGTGCGCGATCCTGCAGGACACAGCTATCACAGCGAAGCAATTCAGATTGCTGAAGAGGCGTCGCTTGACTCGGACATGTTCCTCTGGGGTATCGACCTCTTCAATCATGGCTATTACTGGGAAGCCCATGAGGCTTGGGAAGGTCTTTGGCAGGTTGCAGATCGAGGCGCTCCGCTTCGGATGCTCTTCAAGGGATTGATCCTGTTATCGGCGGCCGGCGTGAAGATCCGCGAGGGCAAGCATGCGGCGGCGGTGCGTCATGCCGGACGCGCCGCGGCGCTCCTTCGTCGGCTGATGAACGCGCCGGATCGCGCCTTCGAATGCGCGCTCGGCATGTCACTCACCGTGCTTGCCGAACAGGCCGAAGCCGCAGCAAGGATTCCGGCAGCCTTGCAGGCGACAGCGCTGGGTCAGCCTCAAGCCGTGTTTGATTTCATTCTCGGGTCACGTTCCCGCGGAATGCCGATCAGATCGCAAAAGAGAAACAGTCATTCGTAGAAGACGGCGGATTCACCGTGCCGTTTTGCGGGAATTCGACGACGAAATCGGCGTTCCGTCCTTACGCTGGGGATAACACCCTTGTTCGCTCTTTGTTCTTTTCCAAAAAAGAGCGGTAATATATAGTCTGAAACTACATCAGCCCTCAGTGAGTCAGCGCGCCAAACGACTGTGCAGCCTAGGATTCTCAATGAACCGACAATCAGCTGCCCGAGCTGCAAAACGGAGATCAAGCTCAACGAGTCGCTCGCGGCGCCGCTGATTGCCGCGACTCGCGAGGACTATGAACGGCGTTTGGAGCAGAGCAACGCGTCCATGGCGGCCCGGGAGGAAAAGCTTAAACGCGAGCAGGCCGCGATCGACGCCGCCAAGGAGGACATCGGCAACCAGGTCGCTGAGCAAATCAAGCTTGAGCGTGCCGCAATCGCGCTCGAGGAAGCCCGCAAGGCAAAATTGCCGCTTTCGGTAGACCTGGAGGACAGGGATAACAAGCTTGCCGAGCTGGAGGCGACGTTGAAGGCGCGCGACGAAAAGCTCGCCGAGGCCCAGCAGCAACAGGCGGGATTTCTCAAACAGCAGCGTGCGCTTGACGATGAAAAGCGCGAGATGGCGCTGACCATCGAAAGGAAGATCCAGGAGGGATTGGACGCCGTACGCGTAAAGGCGAGGTCCGAAGCCGAAGACGGCCTCAAAATGAAGGTTGCGGAAAAAGAAGAACAGATCGCCGGCATGCAGCGTCAGATCGAGGAGCTGAAGCGCCGTGCGGAACAGGGTTCTCAGCAGCTGCAGGGCGAGGTCCTCGAGCTTGAGCTCGAGTCCCTCATTGCCAGCCGGTTCCCGATGGACACCATCGAACCGGTCGCCAAGGGCGAGTTCGGCGGAGATGTCCTGCACCGCGTGGTCGGACCCGCCGGCCAGCCCTGCGGCGCCATTTTATGGGAATCGAAACGCACCAAGAACTGGAGCCAGGGCTGGCTTGGGAAGCTCAGAGGAGATCAACGAGCCGCGAAAGCGGATATTGCGCTGATGATCTCGGAAGCGTTGCCTCCCGGCGTGGAAACCTTCGATCTTGTGGACGGAGTTTATGTCGCCCATCCCAAGTGTGCGATCCCGATCGCCATCATGCTTCGGCAGTCCCTGATCGAGCTGGCGAACTCCCGCCTCGCCCAGGACGGCCAGGCCACCAAAATGGAACAGGTCTACGGCTATCTGACGGGTCCGCGGTTTCGCCACCGTGTCGAGGCGATCGTGGAGAAATTCTCCGATATGCAGGAGGACCTCGCCAAGGAACGCAAGGTCACAACACGCCTGTGGGCCAAGCGCGAGGCGCAGATTCAAGGGGTGATCGAGTCGACTGTCGGCATGTATGGTGACTTGCAGGGTATCGCCGGCAAAGTGATGCAGGAGATTGAGGGGCTGGATGTGCTGGGGATTGAAGCCGCTTCGCCTGAAACTGAATAGGAGGCCTTCGGGTCGGCCAAGGCGATCAGGACTCCTCACAACGACTGATCCCAACTGAGACGCGACCAGAAGACGGGACCCGAGCCCCTGCTCCGCAGCCATCGCTTCGTCACGCTTTCTCGTTCCGCCTGCGGGCTTGGTTTGGAACGGCCGAAGGCCCCGCCTTGCGGCGGAGCCCTCGTCGAGGCGATCAGTCCCGGTTGGGGCGAGACCAGATCAGCTGCAGGCCTTCCTCGCCCTCCACCTCGATCAGGGTGGCGTAGATCGGAGCGGGGAAGCTCGGGTCGTCCAGCTTGACCGAGAGATAGTCGCGGCCCTCGTTGGAGACCTTCTGCCAGGCGGCTCCGAGATCGACGCTACCCGAGTAGACGCGGAAGTGGGGGCCTTTGTCGGAAGGGTTCTCGACGCGGATCAGCTTGGCTTTGACGTTGAGGTTGAGGGTTTTGATGGCTCCGGAAAAGCCGTTGCCGTTTGAGGTGAATGTGCCGATGGTAGCCATTTGTCGTCTCCGTGAGTTTCTCGGGCCGCGACCACCGCGACCTCGATGGCGGTCGATGGACCGGAGGCGATCGGCCCGCACCCACCGGGGTCCCCCATTAGCCTGGGGAAATCGGGGGGGAGTAGGGGCCCAAACACAAAGTAAGGGCGCCCCGGGGGAGGGGTGTTTTTAGGGTGGGGTTTTAAAAAATGACGAGGACCAAGACCAGT
>NZ_JAMYLA010000050.1:0-53028 GCF_040317725.1 Mesorhizobium sp. M1396
ACGCGAGAATGGATCGAAAAGACAAAGCCATGGCGCTGAGGCGAGAACCGCATGTGCTCGTGGTCGGCGGATCTGACTCCAGCGGTGGGGCTGGAATTGCACGCGATATCGAGACGATCTCTTCCATTGGCGTCCGCACCTGCCTGGCTGTCACAGCGCTGACGGTGCAGACGCACGAAGCCGTGATGAAAATCCATCCTTCGCAGCCCGATCTTGTGGCCAATCAAATGCGCGCCGCGCTGCGGGCCAACAAGGTGGCGGCAATCAAGATCGGCATGCTTTCAACGGCCGAGATCGTCGTAGCCGTCGCGGCTGTGCTCCGCGAAAATCCACAGGTGCCGGCAGTACTCGACCCGGTGCTGGCCTCGACGTCAGGCCGGGCGCTGCTGGACGCAAGGGCCATCGCCGCCATGAAACGCGACCTGATGCCCCTTTGCCGCCTCGTCACACCCAATCTCATCGAGCTGGCGCTTCTTGTTGGCTTAGAGCCAGCGGTTGATGAAGACGGCGCGGTGTGGCAAGGCCAGGAATTGCTGGTGGCCGGGATGCAGGCCCTGCTGATCAAGGGCGGCCACGCGGCGGGACCCCGATCGATCGATATTCTGTTGCGCCCCGATCACGAACCAGTCCGCTTTGACACGCCGCGTCTTGCCGCATCGATGCGCGGGACGGGCTGCATGCTGGCCAGCTCGATTGCGGCACATCTGGCGAAGGCGCAATCAATCGAGTACGCCGTGCGCCAGGGCAAGCTCTTTGTGTTAGAAAAGCTTCGGAAAACCCCAGCCGAATAGCCGTAGAGCCGGCTCAAGCGTTCAGCGGCTGACGCTGAAATGGAAGCCGTAGCCCTCCTGCCCTTTTTTCACAGGGCGTGACGGGATGAGGCCGCTTTGCAGATCGGAATTCAGCGGCGCCGAGACAAGCTGCCCTGCCAGGCCGGGAAAGTAACGGGACTCTTCCTGCGGCGAAGCGCACTGCCAGTCAGGCATGGGGATGCACTTGTGCCTCCTGGCGAGTGTGAGGCCGCAGGAGCGAGCCATTTCAGCGCGGCGGGGGCCGCCGGATCTGGCCCCGCAGTGCTGGAGCAAAGCAAAGGCCGGTTTGAGAGGGTGGGGAGAGAGGGCCGCGCGCCTCTCTTCCCGCTACATAGGAAAGGTGCCGCTAGGCACATCCATGTCGGCGCAGCCGTGCCGCGAAGCGGCCCAAGAAAGAAGAGCGTACAAAACGGAAGCACCGAAATGCCCGCCAGCGGGACCAAGTCAGATCGGTGCAGGAGAAAGACCGTGGCCCTGAGACCGGCTCAACAGGGCGGCCGTAGGAGCATCAGCAACGCGCCGCCGTCAGGCGGGATGCGGAACGGACGGCCCCCGGCGAAGGGCGCCGTTCTCTTTGAGCTGCGACCCTGGTGAGCGCCTTCGTGCCTAAAGCTGTGCCGTCGGGCTAAGCTTCAGCTTCAGATCGTTCTGAAAAGCCGAACATGGTTCGTCGAGGTAACCCTTGAGGGAAGGATCCTTGTCGGGTTCCCTGTTTTTCGACAAAATCGCCCTGCAGAATTTATATTGCGATTTGGCGGCATCGCACTGCTGGGTGTCCGCCTTATAGCAAGCGTGGACCAAAACGGCTCCCACGTAATCATGCTCGACGTTGTTGGAAGAAAGGTGGGTCTGAATGTCTTGGAGAATGGCAACTCCATGGGACATCCCATCTGCTCCGGAGTAGGTCATTACGAGTTGACCGGGTCGTTCAAAGCCGCTTACCGAGCCGCTCCCTGCAACGTTCTCGTAGGTGCCAGACAAATCCGGGGCCGACGTGAATGTCACCTTGAAGGGGTGCCCCAGGCCGACGGGGGTGACATCCGTAAAGTCGGGACCGTAGTACACCGAGAGATACCACTCGCCCTCTGTAAGAGCGTTGGGGCTTGCCCGAGCCCAAGGCGCTGCATGCTCTTGTCGATGACAGTCCGAACGACGTTGGACGTGCCCTGCTGGATGCCTTCGCCGAAGCCGGTCCAGATGAAGGCGCCTACGGCCAACACAGCCACACCCAGCAGGCCGAACCTCGCACCTGTTGACTTCGTTTCACGCCCGGGCTCGATTTCCGGCTGGTCCTGCATCCGCCCCTCGCAACGCTCGTCGGGAACAACTTGGGACCCGATTATGGGCCCCAAGGGATCGGTCAGCAGGCTTCCAGATGAACTTTCTTCATGTGCATTCCTCCTCGACTCAAGGGCACTTGCCGAGCGGAGCCGAACACACGCAGTATGGAGATGATAACCCGATTGCGGCTCAAGTGTCCTCGCATCCCCCGAGGGCGCCACCTGATCTCTCGGGCAACCTTGTTCGGCGCCGCAGTTATTGAGGCGGCCGGCTTGGAAGCAGTTCCTTATGGCCCTCATGCATAAACCAGAGCACCCGTTTGAGATGACTGCGAAGGGCCTTACGGGCGCGGATGGGCTCTTTGACCGGATCGATACCCAGTACATCCAGCGCCATCTCCTCTTCGCTGGCACTGTCGGCGCAAGCGTCCATGAGCTTCAAATAGAGCTCGAAATGCTTGTCATCATATGCGGTTAGGCTTTCCGACCAGGGGACTTCCGTTGCAATGGTTGGATCAGGCGTTGGGCGCGATCTGCTTTTCATCCATGTCTCGCTTTGGCGATGAACCAGGCCCCCGTTCCAATTCAGAATATCTCCATCTAGCGCACTTTCAACAGTTCTCGGCCTTCTTCGGACAGTGCCCAATCGTTGCATATGGTCGTGGGTTCCAAATTGGCGCGCGGCTGCTCGCGACCAATACATCCTCAACTTGGCGAGGCGATGTAACGCCCGGCGGAACCAGAATGGCGCGGCTATTGAGCATCGCCGATTGGACCGAACCTCTTATTTTAGCTTCGCGGTAATCTTGTCTGGATGCTTGCAAGCGTCCATCATGCCGCCGTACATGCTTAAGGATCTCGCCCATCACCGTACGAGCAGCAAACATTTCCAAACTCGATCTTGTAACTTGAGGCTTTGCGTTACTGCATAGCTGCATTGCACAATATGTGTTTGCGCATTGCGCAAATTTTAACGATTAAGCTTACAGCTGATGCACGCGATGGTTTCCTCCCATTCCATCGTACCAGCTGTTCCCCTCTGAAGGTTTTGACTTTAACCTAAAGGGCCTCGGTTTTCCGATGGCCCTTTTTTTTGGCGGTCGCCACGTCGTCAATTGCAACGCGGCGCGATCGCCGGTTCAGCCATCAGACTTTGGAACCATTTCTGCCCGGCCAATCCTCCCGACAAAAGTCTGATCTTCACCAGCCTTCTACGGGCAAGCGTTCGCGCCAGGAGTTCAAAGCCGCGTCCGTAACATTCGACAATGAAAGCCAATGTCATCAGGTCGAGCAGAAACTCGTCAATCGCATGTGTGAGCGCATCAGACTTTTGTCCGAACTGAAGGAGCAGGGCGCGGGCGTCTTCGATCGCGGCGTGGCAATCGTCTGCGTCAAGCAGGGAATTGATCCTGTCAAAGATCTGCAAGCGTCCTCACTTTTCGGAAGCCACACTCAGCATCGAACGCCGCTGATGAGTGAGTTTCCAACAAAAGAACAGGGTAACGTTTCGCGAAAAATCGCTCGGCAGCGCGTCGAACGAGCATGATGCCTCAAATGACATGTGATTTCCGGCTCACCAACATGTCGTCGAAGGCGAGTGAGCCGGCCCATTTCTGCGTCCCGGCCGCCTGACAACTGGTCAGGAGGAACTGTGGCCACATTCGTCGTAGGCAAATGGGCCATCTATTCTTAAGCCGCCACGGTTCAGCCTAGATTACATGGGAAGCGACAATAACGGAAAGAAAAGGTTCGCAAAATGAGTAGGGTGGCTGGATCAAACGAAGATTTGGCTGCACCAACGACCTTTGGGCCACTTCTGCAGCCCACCTTTCGCTCGATCTGGCTCGCCACGCAGGTTTCAAGCCTCGGCTGGTTGATGCAGACTGTCGCCATCAGCTGGCTGATGGCAACGATCTCGACTTCCGATCTGATGGTCGCGTTGGTTCAGGCTTCATCGAACCTGCCCGCTTTCGTCTTGTCCGTTTTTGCCGGAGCTCTCGCCGACAATTTCAGCCGGCGCAGGGTCATGTTCGCCGGTCGGTGCCTTATGGTGACTGCCTCCGCGATGCTGACCGCATCGGTGGCGCTGGGCTTTGTCAGTCCGTGGATGATCCTCGGCTTCAGCTTCTTGATCGCAAGCGGCGGTGCTCTCAATGATCCGGCCTGGCAAGCGTCGGTTGGCGATATTGTGGATCGACGAGATGTTCCCGCTGCCGTCACCCTGCTTTCTGTTGGATTCAATACCGTCCGGACTGTGGGCCCGGCGCTCGGCGGCATTGTAGTTGCCTCGTTTGGCCTTATGGCGGCATTCGCGGTGACCACGCTCACCTATTTCGTACCCTTGGCCACTATTTGGCGCTGCAAGTGGAAGGTTCGTTCTTCCCCTCTTCCACGCGAGTCGATGAGGACGGCGATCTATGACGGGCTGCGCTTCACGGCGATGTCATCGGAAATCAAGGCCGCGATCGCGCGCGGAACCCTCTTTGGCTTGGCGAGCATCGCCATACTCGCGCTGCTGCCGGTGGTTGTCCGCGATCAGCTGGGAGGAGGCCCGCTCGCCTATGGCGCGCTCATGGCCGGCTTCGGGACAGGAGCCGTCTTCGCTGGCCTCTCCAACAGCCTGTTCAGACGGAGCTTGTCGCAGGAGCGGCTGATGAGGCTCTCCTGCGTCGCCTGCGCGGCGTGCTCACTTTCCCTGGCACTGACAACTTCGATCGGGGTGGCGGCAATTGCACTCGCTTTGGGCGGCGCGGGTTGGGTCACCGCCTGGTCAGGGGTCGGTGTGAGCGTGCAGCTGGCAAGCCCGCGCTGGGTCGTGGGGCGCACCATCTCGATCTACTATGCTTTGATAGATGGTGGCATCGCGCTCGGCAGCTGGGTGTGGGGCACGGTGGCCGAAAACCATTCGTTGACCTGGGCGCTAGAGGGTTCCGCTGGAGCCCTGTTGATCGTCGCTGCAGCCGGCGTTCTCTTTCCGCTTCGCGAGCGCCGCGACTCCGAGCCCGATCCCTTGGAGGAATTCGATGCCCCGGCTGTCTCTCTCAATTTGAAGCCGAGGAGCGGCCCGATCGTGGTCAAGGTCGAATACCTGATAGCCGAGAGAAATCTCGAGGCTTTCCTCGACCTCATGCGGCAGCGGCGTCATGTACACAGCCGGGTCGGTGCTCGGAATTGGACGCTCCAGCGGAACTTGCAGAAGCCTATGCATTGGACGGAAACGTTCCGCACGCCGACCTGGACGGACTACCTTCGCCTCAATCATCGTCTGACGGAAGTGGACAAGGAACTGGACGAGCGTGTCTTCCAGTTGCACGCGGGAGAGGAAGTGCCTCAGATGACACTTTCCATCGAGCGACCGACAAGCTCGGCCCGCAAGCCCGAGCACGCAGCTTTTCGCCATCCCCGTCATTGAAGCCCGGCCGGCACAGAAAACGCGATTCTTGTCTATCGCGCTCAAACCGGTGCGGGAGACGGACAATCCACCAAAATTCGATGATGGGTGGCAGAGAAGAACCCCAGGCTGAGAGTGCGACCGATCGGTCCCCACGGTGAAGCGGAGCCTGGCTACAGCGGCACGCGACTATTGCCGCGTGTCACCTTTTGAATTTAAAGTCTTCCTCAGTCCGCCTCGCTGATCCGGGCCAACGCTATCTTGAGGTTGGCATTTTGTCCCGCCAGCTCGCTGAGACGATCACGTTCGGCGGCGACCACATCCGGACTGGCGTTGGCAACGATGCACCCGCGCGGAGCGTGCTGTTGCTGGAAGCAGGAAGGCATGATCGGCCAAAGCCGGGAGAGGTGCTGCCGGCAGTAGCGAATGGGCTGCTGCGTCAGCTTGGTGTCTGGACGCCGTTCGCCGAGGCCGGCTTCGTTGAAAATCGTGCGCTTGTTTCGGTGTGGGCCAATGAAGTTCCCAGCGAGCGGCACGGCATGTTTTCCGCTCAAGGTGCCGGCTGGCAGCTCGACCGGACGCGATTCGACCGGCTGATGGTGCAGGCGGCCAAGGCGGCAGGTGTGGACACGCGGTTTGGCTCGGCCGTGGGTTCGGCAGTGCGCGACGATCAAGGCTGGCTGCTCAAGCTGGCCGATGAAGCTATCGTTGCCCGCGCCGTGGTTTGGGCGACCGGTCGCAGTTGGAGGCTGGCGCGATGTTTCGGCGCCAAGCTCACCATGCACGGACATCTTGCCGCCTACACACGCTTTTTCGACCGCGCACCGGGCGATTGCAGCATGGTCGTCGAGGCGCGTTCCGAAGGCTGGTGGTACAGCGCCGACTTGCGCGTGCCTCACCGATCCGGATCTGGGCAGCGAACTGCGCAAAGCCGGACATTGGTACCAAGCTTTAGCCGCAACGCAGTCCATCGCGCCGCTCGTGCCGCCCAACGCAATCGAGACCGCCAGCATGATCAAGGCGGCGGGAACCGCAATCGATCCCGCCGCCGGTGACCGCTGGGTCGCGGCGGGCGACTGCCTGTTCTGTGCCGATCCACTGTCATCACGCGGGATCGTGCATGCACTCCGCTCAGGGATCCTGGCGGCCTACGCGGCATCGGACATGCTGGACGGGCGTGGCGATTCGCCTGCGCCCGCTATGCAAAATCGCCACATGCGGCTTTGCCGATTAGCTCCCAGCACTGGCTGCCCACTATGCAGCCGCCGCGCGATGGGACACGCCTTTCTCGCAGCGGCGGCGCAGCCATGTCTTCCACGCGTCTAGCATCGAAGGAGGGAGGTCAGAGGTGGTCTCGGGACGGGGTGCTCGGCATTTATGAACCGACCGAGCGCCAGCGAGTGGTCGTCGGCGGGCTTAATGGCGGCATCAGGTCAGGGAACTCGGCCTCCATGATCATCTCCGATTTAATTCAAATTTGTCTGTATATATTGACGATTGCACTACCTTCACCTCGTAGACGGCAATGCGGGCGGGTAGAGAGGGTTCTATGATATGACAAGCGATTTTTCCGCCGCCCGAGTGCATTTAGATCGAGCGTATGACTACCTTTGTGGGGATGACCCGATGAGTCAAAGGGGCCGCGAAGCCTTGGACCTGCTAATTGAGGCGGTTGCCGTCGAAGAGTTCAAGCAGCCACGCCAAAGCGCTGAGGTGCTAAGGTTTCCGATCGGGCGCCGCTGCTGAGGTAATCTCCACGGCCGCCATGTAGCCTCGCGGGTGAGGCGCTCACGGCAGGGACTCGCCGCCCCGTGAGGGCCGGGAACGAACGCATTGGCAAACGGAAAGCCCACTTGCCAGACCAGCGCCCGGCCGGCGTGGCAAGTAGGCCGGCGGTTCCAAGCGGAGACATTGATGCCGGACTATGTCGTGCTTTGCATCGCATTAAGCTGCTGCGGGATATACGTAACGCCATCCCTAAAAACATCGAATGCGGCAGCGACAGCGCGAATCCCAAAGCGATGCTCCCGCCGTACGCGGACAAAACCGTTCTCGAAGTCCACTATCCCGTCCTTGGCCAGCATGGCCAAGCGCTCAGCCGAATCGCGAAGACGGATCGGATCAGATCCGTGGGCGACACAGATTGCCGGCACGTCAGCCTCGAAATCGCACATTAATCGCTCGATAATTGCGGCTCGCACGC
This sequence comes from Mesorhizobium sp. M1396, assembly GCF_040317725.1. Taxonomy (NCBI): domain Bacteria; kingdom Pseudomonadati; phylum Pseudomonadota; class Alphaproteobacteria; order Hyphomicrobiales; family Phyllobacteriaceae; genus Mesorhizobium; species Mesorhizobium sp. M1396. The sequence continues at coordinate 7,687 of NZ_JAMYLA010000050.1, forward strand.
GGTCGTCGTCTGTGAGGCGATGGCCCTTCGATGTAGCCAGTCGGCCAGCTGCGATGTGCTGGATGTAGGAATCCCGTGTAACTTCGTTTTGAACGTATCCCTGGCCGATGCGGCCGATAGCCGACGCGCCGAAACCGATCAGGGTTCTGCAGGTATCCGCCGAGTAGCCCAACGAGTTACGTCGCAGGTGACCTGTTTCCTGTGCCAGCGCGAGCTCGTCGTCCGGCAAGGCGAAATGGTCGAGCCCGATCTGTCGGTAGCCGGCGGCAATCAGCGTCACGGCGACAGCCGCATACTGTTCAGCGCGGGCAGCGCTGTCGGGAAGAAATTCCGCCTCGATGAGGCGCTGATTCTTTACTTGGGATGGGATGTGCGAGTAGCCGAACAAGGCAAGCCGGTCGGGGCGCATGGCGACCGCCGCCCTCACTGTTTCGACGCACGACTCCAACGTTTGACGCGGCAGGCCGTAGATGAGGTCGAAGTTGATGCGGCTTACTCCATGCCGGCGCAGCACTTCCACGGCAGCCGACGTCTGGGCCTCGCTCTGGATTCGGTTGATCGCTTTTTGAACAATGGGATCGAAGCTCTGTACGCCCAGGCTCGCGCGGTTCACGCCGGCCGCTCCCAAGCCTTCCGCCATCTCGGGCGTGAGTGTTCGTGGATCGATCTCGATGGCGACCGTAGCTGTTTTCGAGATGGCGAAGCGGCATCGCAGGAACTCCATCAGAGCGAGGAACTCGGCTGGTCCGATGAGAGACGGCGTTCCGCCGCCGAAATGTATGTCGCTCACGGGCAACGTCTTCGGCACTCGCTCCGAAACCAGACGGATCTCGTCACGCAGCGCCGCCAGATAGTTGAGGATGGGCGCATCACGGCGGGTGATGGTGGTTGGGAAGCCGCAATACCAGCAGGCTGATCGGCAGAACGGAACGTGCAGGTAGAGTGACACCGGATCATCAGCCGGCAGGTTCCTGAGCCATTCCTCATAAGCCTCGGCGCCGACCGCCCCAGAGAACTCCGACACAGGCGGATAGATAGTGTACCAAGGCAGCCGGGCCTCTCGAAATTTCGTGGTCTGCAACGGTCACCGTCCCATGCTGATAACATCCAACCTTACCGCTGCGCTGGCCTGCGTCTTTGCGCTATGTCAGTCCGTCCCGCTTTGGGCTCGAAATTTTTTAGCAATGGGCGCCGTTCAGTCTTGGCTGGACAGCGATGGTCTGAGCGCACTCGGTCAGCGACTGACGATGGTGTTCCCGCCGAAACCCTCACGCGCACCGTTTTGTTCCAGCGTCCCTTCCCTTCATCTGCGCGTGGGAGACTCTTCTGAGCGCAGATGCCGCATCCGATGAGACAATACGGTGTTGGGTCCAGACTTTGCACGCCAGCTACGCCGCCCACAATGATCTCTGCCGTCTCGATGAGCTCGTTGTGTGAATTGCTGGCAAGAAGCATTAGCTGTGGCGCGCCGCTTTCAGGACGAGAACCTGCTCGACGCGACCGTCAGGTCCGCCGCAATGCCAAGGCTGGCGCCTACTGACTCAGTGGTGCAAGGCTGCGGCGCGTGGTTATCGACCATCAGCTCGCCAAAGTGACGGCGTCGTACCGAGCGGTGGCCGCCAGATGATGCCTCAACGGCGGGGCTCACAGCAAACAATGCCGTCGCCATTAAGCCAAACTGTCGCGAAGCGAACAGACGAACCGTAGCCGAAACGTTTGCCGTTCCTGCTTGGGTGGATCCGCAAGGCAAAGAGAAGGAAGCGCAAACCAAGGTCCGCCCGCACATTTGAGCTTCAAGCCGCAGCTGGGTCGTCAGGGTGGCACGTCATTTGCAGTAGTACCCTTTGTGAGGCCCGCCGCTGAGGTGAAAAGGGTGATTGTACAAAAATGTTGTATGACCGTCTGGGAGTGATAACTACTTGATATATGTGACAACAAATCTCAATCACATTTTAAATTCTCCTGAGCATTTGCACGACAGGTGCAGCAACACTCCTATAATTCAGCTTGATGCGCTATCAATCGTTTGCTTGGCAAAAATCATTTATCGGTCTCGATTCCTTTTACTATTTAGACGGAGGTCAACAATGACCATTGGGAGCCTCCTCCTCGGCTCAACTGCGGCACTGATCGCCGTTTCCGACGCTCGCGCGGTGACCATCGTCGCCGAGCCTGACCCGACTGAGTACGCCAAGATCTGCGACGTCTACGGCTCGGGCTACGTCTACATTTCAGGCACCGAGACCTGCCTGCGCATCGGCGGCTATCTTAGCTACTACGTGGGCTTGGGCGATGTCGGATTGTTTTACCACGCAAGAACCTCAGATGTGAGGACTGGTGAGGATCAGGGTGCATGGCAAAACAACACGCGCTTCACACTGAAAGCTTGGACCGGCCAGGAGACCGAACTCGGCACGTTGAAGACCTACACCGAAACCCGCGTGAATTTCGGTAACCGCCACACTTCGGTTTCGGACAGTTCTCGGTCCTATGCCTTCAACGGAGACAGCATCTTGACTTTCGCCTGGATTCAGCTTGGTGGCCTCCGAGTTGGTAAGGACTGGTCGGCCTTCGACATGTTTATTGGCGGCGCGGGTGACGTACTCAACCAGACGCCGGTTCCGCACGGCGCTTTGGATACCAATGTGGTCCAGTACTACTTCGACGCCGCGAACGGCTTTTCGGCCGTGGTTTCGCTCGAAGAAGGCTCAGGCGTGGTCGGCACAATCGACAACTACGCTCCGCACATAGTCGGCGGCTTGAAATACACACATGGCTGGGGAGGGATCACCGGCGTTGCTGGTTATGATAGCAACTACGAATCGGTAGCCGTCAAGGTCCGTGTCGACATCAATGTCACCGACGAACTGTTGCTGTTCGGAATGTTCGGCTACGGTTCCAATGGCAAGCTCAACGACGACTCCATGAACGCGATCGACGCTCATGGTCGCGGCTTCTATAAGATCTGGGGCGGGAACTGGGCTTTCTGGGCTGGCGCCGCTTACGAGCTCAACGAGACAACTTCGTTCAACCTTCAGCTCTCGGGTGATCAGCTCAAGAACTATGGTGCCGCTGCGAACGTCGCCTATGCGCTTCTTCCAGATTTCACAGTTACGGCTGAACTCGACTATGACCGCTACGGAGGCTCCGCCGTCGGAAAGGTGAAAGCTTCCGAAGTGAACTGGGCCAATGCCAACAAGAAGAGCAGTGTCGGCGGCATCCTGCGTTTCGAACGCTCATTCTAATGCGATGAAGCGTTGAGCTCCGAGGTCCAGTTGATGCGCGGACATTTCCCCTACATTCCGTTTGATTGTGGATGCGTGGCTCGGACGGCCGTCGTACGCGGCGACGTCATGGAGTTCGGGTTCGACGCCGTGCTCCTGAACACGGCGGTCCCGAGGGCGGCCGATCCGGTCGGCATGGCGCGTGCGTTCGGCAAGGGCGGTCGATGCCATTCGTGAAGCTAGCACTGGAATGCTCGAACCGCGCTACTCACCGACGGTCGGCAGGGCTGTCTTCTCATGAAGGCTCGATCCCTTCTATCTGAATTTCGACGTGCCGGCTGGGTTGACGGGCTGGCGCCGCTCGGCGTGAGTCTGCTGCAGCTCCGGATAAAGGATATGGACGAGAAAGGACTGCAGACGGAAATCCGCCGCGCGAACGACGCCTGCGCGGTCCATGGTTGCCAAGTGAGCGTCAACGACAATTGGCGCACGGCAATCGAGGAAGGCTGCGACTTCGTCCATCTTGGTCAAAAGGATTTGGCTGCCGCCGATGCTGACGATTAAATACGCCGGATTGAAGCTCGGCCTTTCGATCCACGATCACACCGAACTGGAAACGGCGCCAGTGGCCGAGCCGGAGTATGTGGCGCTCGGCCCATCTATCCAACTAGCCTGAAGCAGATGAAATGGGCGCCGCAAGGGCTCAAGCGGATCAGCGAGTGGAAGCACCAGGTCGCGCCGATCCCATTGGTCTCCATCGGCGGCCTCAACCTGACCGGCTCGAAGGCGTTTTTCGAGGCTGGCGCGGAAAGCGCAGCCGTGGTCACCGACTTTGCGCTGAACGACGCCCCAGAAGCGCGCACGCGAGAATGGATCGAAAGACAGAACAATGGCGCTGGGGCGAGAACCGCATCTGCTCGTTGTTGTCGGGTCAGATTCCCGCGGTGGGGCTGGAATTGCCCGCGAGATCGAGACGATCGCTTGCCTTGACGTGCGCACCTGCCTTTGCTGTCAGCGCGCTGACGGTGCAAACCCAGGAAGACGCCTTGGAAATCCAAGTTACGCAACCCGGTCTGGTGACGGATCAAATGCGCGCTGCGCTTCAAGCTATCAGAGTGGCCGGCACCAAGGTTGGCATGCTCGCAACGGCTGAGATCATCGTCGCTGCGGTTGCCGCTGTGCTGCGCGAATATCGGGCGCATCGCTGGCTTCCACGTCAGGCCGAGCGCTTCTTGAAGCAAGCGCCATCCCGCATCATGAAGTAGCATCTGATGCCGCTTTGCCGTGTCGACACCCAATGTCATTGAACTGGCGCTTCTTGCCGGCTCAGAGCTAGCGGCCAATGAGGTCGGCGCGCTTCAAGAAGGACCACAAGCCACCCCGTCTGCTGGACTACTCCTCCACCATTCGAGACACGGATGGTTCCTATCCAGACAATTGATTTTATCAATCTGCGACAATACCGCATAGCGGCGCCGGCGGAATGATCATCCGTAGCAAGACGAGCTGCTTTCGGCGGCTTGCAGGACGCGCACCGCGACCGATTACAAGCCGGCTCGTCTGCAGCCATGTTCGGATCGGCCGCATCGGTGCGCCGAATGAGATTGCCGGCGGAACGCTCTATTCGTGCAGCTGTGACGGCAGTCATCTCACCGGGGCCATCCTGCCGATGGATGGCCGGCAGTCGGTGCAGCATTGGCTGACACTGTTCACGGAATGAAGCCGTCGCGCTTCGGACGGTTGAAATGGAGGACATGCGTGGAACCGATCAGTCTCGACGAACTTCTGGCCAGCGTCGGCAAGGAAGTCGGCGTGTCGCCGTGGCGGGTGGTCTCGCAGCGGATGATCGACCAGTTCGCCGAGGCCACCGATGACCACCAGTTCATCCACTGCGATCCGGAGCGCGCCAAGCGCGAGACGCCGTTCGGCGGCACCATCGCACATGGCTTCCTGTCGCTTTCGCTTTTGTCGGCGATGACTTTCGAGACCATGCGGCCGCTCGAAAACTGCAAGATGGGTGTCAACTATGGCTTCGAATCGCTGCGCTTCCTGGCGCCGGTGAAAACCGGATCGCGCATCCGCACCCGTTTCGTACTGGCCGACGTCAAGGTCAGGCCGTCGGGCTGGGTGCAGACGGCGCTGGGCGTGACGATTGAGATCGAGGGCTCGAAAAAGCCGGCGCTGACCGCGCGCTGGTTGACGCTGACGCTGATCAAACGCCAGCCGGAGGCGGCCTGAATTGCTCAACGAGCGTCAGCAGAGACGATCTTCACGTGCCGGGGCGATGTAGGCGACCAGTGCGCACCGATCGACAACGCGGCCACGGGGGTCGGCTAGATAGAGTGGCAGGAATGCCTAATCGGGGCTCCGTCTCGGAAGGGGCGTCGATGTATCGGAAGCGCTTCGGCTTTCGGCGCTGCATTCCTTTTTCACGAAGGTCCATGCAGAATTCCCGACCACGGGGTCGAAAGATCGGCTTGTGATCGGAGTGGGCAGATCCTCCCCCACTGAATCTGCCAATAGGGTGTTATCGAGTCAACCGGGTCGAACTTGAGGTCGCGGGTGTCGCTGATCGGCTGCTCGTCGAGCTCGAGAGCTGCCAGCTAAAGGCAGAACACGGCGATGCCAAGAGCTCCGCAGTTGATGTGGACGCCCAGAGCTGGAAGTACAGACCGACGAGTTCCCGGCGGGCGAACTTGCCATTGGTAGCGCGCCAGACCAGTCGCGAGAAAGCCTCGATAGAAGGCCCCCGAGCCGCACGCGGGATCGACTACAGTGGCGTTTGGCGAGAAGCCTTCGAAGACGAGATCGAGTGTAAGATGGACGAGCTCGACACGCGTATCGCGCAGTCCCTGCGATCGCGCCTTGTCCGCGGCGCTCGTGCGTGCGAACTGTTGGTAGATCGAGCTGACTAGATGAACCGGGATGGCATTAAAGCGGAACTGGAAGAGACGTCCCTGGCCGAACTAAGCAAGATCAATCCAGCCATCGCTAAAGGTAGGCGAACACGAGACGTTCGGACTCCGTGCCGCTGAAATCCTCAAATTGAATCGGCCGGACCGTTGGAGCTATCATCACCCGCTTGGCTTCCAGAGCTACGGAGCGGGTTGATTATCTGAACGTCCTCGAAGTCCTTTTCATTGTCGGTCACTACGACACACTCGTTGGCTTCGGCTACAGCGGCAATGATTGTGTCTAGGGCGCTCCGCGAACGGCCTCTGGCTTTGCCGTTGGCCATCAGCCGCGCCCACACGAGGCCGGCTTTCTCGTCGAACGATAGCACTCGGCCAGCGAACAGCGCTTGCGGGCCTTCGGAGCCCTCGAACCAAGTTTCAAGGCTGCGGCGCTTTTTCCCCTTCGGCTTCTCTAGGATGCCTCGGCGAATTTCGGCGACAGTAAGCGAAGCAATGAAGAGGTCTTCGTCCTTCTGCGCGCCCATCCAGGCCAGCAACGAGCCCGAAGGCTCCGGCTTTATGACGTTGCTGATGATATTGGTATCAAGAAGGTAGCGCGTCACAGGTCGATCTTGCGCCCCTCTTCGCGCGGCCGGCTGAGGTCGAGATTGGAGCCAACCAGAGGCGAGCGACGCAACGCGGCGAGAATGCTGCCCACTTTCGGTGGCTCACCCGCCATGGCTTGCTGTATGGTCCGACGAAGCTGTCGGGCATCCGGCCCGCTCTCCGTTAATTTTCGGGCAAGAGTTCGCAGTAGATCGCGGTCTGCGTCGAACGCCTGGATCTCGAACCGCGCGATGCCGCGCTCAGCCAGGCGAGAGCGATAATTCTCGATGGCTCTCTTCTGTGCAGTGTTGCCCATCGCGTGCCTCCGTTCTCTATCCGGATATATAGCCATGGCTTTTTCGGAGCACAAGGTGCCCCGTCATCGGCCAGCACTGGCTCCTGCGCGACGCGCGTTATTGATCACAAAGAATTTCCATCTTGTCGAAGCACTGTGACTTGGCATCCTTGTCGCGAAAAGGAGTATTTCGCGCCAGGACAGGAACGCGATCATAGCGCGCCGAAACGTGCAACAGCCGAAAAGCTTCGTGTGGTCGCCGGCGCGGCCCGCGAATCGGCTGTGCCTGCGTCGCCGAAGCCCGATCGACGCTTCGTCAATCTGGTCCGGCCGCTGGCGCGACAGGCCGCACGGGATTTCGTTCAAGCCGAAACGGCTAGCCAGACGCGAGACCGCGTCCCGGAGTAAGGGGCCGCCTCATGAAGGTCGCGCTTGGCGCTCGCTACTCAACTGACAATCACCGAGACGCCTCGATCGAGCATCAGTTGCGGCTCTGCTGCTTGCGTGCTGAAAAGCGAGGCTGGACAGTCGTCCACAGCAATACCCACCGCGCGATCTGCGGCGCGTCGCTGTTGCGTCCCGGCCTTCAGGAGCTGATCAGCGATGCGATGCAGGGCAAATTCCTGATCGTGCTCGCAGAGGCGATGGATCGCCTGACCATGACCGCTGCAAACCGGGAGCAGGCCAGGCTGGGCAAACGTTGCAACAGATCCTTCAAGGTAATTCATAGACTCTTAGCAACTTCGGCTCGCTGTGAATGGTAGGCTTATTGCAACGTCTGAGGTCAGTGGTTCCAAACCGTGGCCCCGCTTATCTTCGACTGGCCCAACTGCTTGCAGGTTCGGCTAAAGGCAGGAAGAGCGCCCATTTGTTTGTTGGACACAGGATATCGACGGTCGTCACGGCCACCGAGATTTGTCCGGTCGTTGGACAACCTTCGAAATCTGCAGCTTCTGTGGAGACGCGAAATGAGAAATTCGGTAGGACTTGGTCATGAGCCATGATGACACTGGTTAGTCGCCTACGCATGGCAGCGCATCCAGACCGCCTTCGAATCCTGGGCCTTTGTGCGCATGCGGACCTAACTGTCTGCGAGCTAGCGGAGATTCTGGGCGTGTGTCGAGAGCGGGTTGCGCGACACGTCCGGCTGCTCGCCAGAGCCGACTTTCTTTGCTGCAACGAACAGCCTCCGTGGCGCTCGTACCATCTCAACGCAGGATCCAACGACGGCGGGCTGGTTCAATTATTGGTCGATCTCCTGCCCCATCGCGACGGCTATCATAAACAGGACCTGCAGCGGCTCGAAGCGGTACGAGACACGCGGCCGAAGGGGACCGCGTGCTCGTGAAATAGGTCAATCCAATTGGAGCGCGAAGCTACCATGGACAACTCCGCAGACGGTGCGATCGCACAGCCCGACACCCACGGGCGGTCTTCCTTGGCCGCGGTTGATTGCCGCGTTCACGAGCTGCTTCTGAGACAGGAGCGGCAGGAGCGGACGACCCTCAAGCTCATCGCCTCAGAGAACTTTGCGTCCTCGGCCGTGCTGGAAGCGAACGGCTCGATTTTCACGAACAAGTACGCCGAGGGGTACCCCGGTGCGCGCTACTACGCTGGAAACGAGATCGTTGATGAGCTTGAGAATCTAGCCATTGAGCGCCTGAAAACACTATTTGGCAGCGAGCATGCCAACGTCCAGCCTTATTCCGGCTCGCCGGCCAACCAGGCTGTCTATCGTGCGCTTTTGAGTCCCGGTGACAAAGTCATGGGCTTGCCCCTTCCGGAAGGGGGCCATCTGACTCATGGTTGGGCCATCAACTTTTCCGGTACTGACTATCAACGCGTGCCCTATGGGTTGGATGAAACGACACAGCAGATTGACTATGACCGCTTGCGCGAGACAGCCAAGCGGGAACGGCCGCGGCTCATTTGGGTCGGCGGAACTGCTTACCCGCGTGTCTTTGACTACGCGGCAATGGCAGAAATTGCCCTGGAAGCGAACTCCTATCTCGTAGCCGACATTGCGCACATCAGCGGCCTGATTGCCGCGGGAGCGCACCCGAATCCCGTGGGCCATTGCGACGTGGTCAGCAGCACGTCCCACAAGTCGATCCGCGGTCCCCGCGGTGGCTTCATTTTGTCAAGGAACGAAGATCGCTATCAGGCCCTGTATCATACAAAGAGCAAATACAATCTCGCCAGACGAATAGACCGGGCGGTCTTCCCTCACCTGCAAGGCGGGCCTCACATGAATGCCATCGCTGCGCTAGCGGTTGCCTTGCACGAAGCCGCGAACCCGTCCTTCCGAAGCTACGGCCAACAGACGGTCAAGAACGCCAAGGCTCTGGCACATGCACTGCTTGAGCGAGGTCATGACCTGGTGACCGGGGGGACGGACAATCACATGCTGATCCTTGATCTTCGCAATCGGCCACTATCGGGCAAGGCCTATGCCGAGCGACTAGCAAAGGCAGGAATCATCACAAACTTTAATATGGTGCCTGGCGACCCGCGGGATCCGGCGGTCACAAGCGGAATTCGCCTGGGGGCACCAGCAGTGACGTCAATGGGCATGCGCGATGTGGAAATGGAGCAAATTGCTGGCTTCATTGACTCCGTCCTCCAGCGGCCAGACGACGAAGATTTCCATGCCTGCGTGCGAAGAGACGTTGCCGACTTGTGCGCTGCGTTCGAGGTCCCGGGCATCTCCGACAAGTAAGGTGGGCCAAGCAAAATGCCCATACCACATCCAACACCCGAAGCGAGGTATTCATGGCTAGGCAGTTCGTGTTCTCTTCCGAATCGGTTGGCGCGGGGCACCCGGATAAGTTGGCCGACAACATCTCGGATGCCATCCTCGACGCCATCCTCCGCACAGATCCCAAGGCGCGCGTCGCCTGTGAAGCGTTGGTAAAATCAGGGATAGTCGTTCTGGCTGGCGAGATTACCAGCGATGCCCAGGTGGATTACAGCCAAGTTGCGCGCGATACGATTCTCGACATTGGGTACGACGACGAGGCCGTCGGCTTCGACGGCCGGCGTTGCTCCGTCGTCCATGCCCTCACCGAGCAGTCGCCCGACATCAGCCAAGGCGTTGACGAGGGAAGAGGGCAAGACCTCCAGCAGGGAGCGGGAGATCAGGGCCTCATGTTCGGCTACGCATGCCGCGAAACCGATACCCTGATGCCTTTGCCGATCCAGCTCGCTCATCGCTTGACGAAACGGCAGGCGTATGTCCGGAAGGCACAGCTTGGCTGGTTGCGTCCTGACATGAAATCCCAAGTCTCAGTGCGCTATGAGGGGTTGCGCCCGGTCGCCCTGGATACCATCGTCGTGTCGACGCAACATGACGAGCAGGTCTCGCAAGAGACTGTCCGCGAGGGCGTCATTGAGGAAATCATAAAGCCTGTCCTGCCGACCCACCTGGAGACGGAAGGCATCAGAATTCTGGTCAACCCGACGGGGCGGTTCGTAGTCGGCGGGCCGCGCGGCGACTGCGGTCTCACTGGACGCAAGATCATCGTCGATTCCTATGGCGGGATGGGTCGTCATGGCGGCGGCGCCTTCTCGGGCAAGGACCCGTCCAAGGTTGACCGCTCGGCTGCCTATGCGGCCCGCTATGTCGCAAAGAACATCGTCGCCAGCGGACTTGCGGACGTGTGCGAGGTGCAGCTTGCTTACGCAATCGGCGTGGCCAGTCCGGTTTCCGTCATGGTCAACACGTTCGGGACAGCCAGGGTTGAGGAAAGCAGGATCGAGCGCCTCATTCTTGAGTTGTTCGATCTCAGACCGAAAGGCATTATCAAGATGCTTGATCTCTTGCGCCCTATATACCGCAATACAGCCACCTATGGCCATTTCGGCCGTGAAGAGCCTGATTTCACCTGGGAGAAGACAGACAGGGCGGACGAATTGCGTCGCGAGGCAGGACTAGCCGCCCCGTGAAGCCGCCGGCGAGCGAATTGGCAAGCGGAAAGCCCAAGCGGAGACATTGATGCCGGATTATGACGTGCTTTGCATCGGCAATGCCATTGTCGACATCATCGCCCAGTGCGACGACGCTTTTCTGGTGACCAACGGCATCATCAAGGGTGCCATGAACCTCATCGATACCAAGCGCGCCGAGCTGCTCTACAGCCACATGGGGCCGGCGATCGAGGCCTCCGGTGGCAGCGCCGGCAACACGGCGGCCGGCGTCGCCAGCTTCGGCGGCCGCGCCGCCTTCTTCGGCAAGGTGTCCAACGATGCGCTGGGCGAAATCTATGCGCACGACATCCATGCGCAGGGCGTTGCCTTCGACACCAGGCCGCTCGAGGGCGAGCCGCCGACGGCGCGCTCGATGATCTTCGTCACCCCGGACGGCGAGCGCTCGATGAACACCTATCTCGGCGCCTGCGTCGAGCTTGGGCCGGAGGATGTCGAGGCCGACAAGGCGTCTGGCGCCAAGGTCACCTATTTTGAGGGCTATCTGTGGGACCCGCCGCGCGCCAAGGAGGCGATCCGGCAGACGGCGAAGCTCGCGCACGAGGCCGGGCGCGAAGTCTCGATGACACTGTCGGATTCGTTTTGCGTTGACCGCTACCGCGACGAGTTCCTCGATCTGATGCGCTCGGGCACGGTCGACATCGTCTTTGCCAACAGCGACGAGATCAAGTCGCTCTACCAGACCTCGTCCTTCGACGAAGCGGTGGCGCAGATCCGCAAGGACTGCAAGATCGCCGCCGTCACACGCTCGGAAAAAGGCTCGGTTATCGTGCGCGGCGACGAGACCGTGGTCATCCATGCGACCGCCATCAAGGAGCTGGTCGACACGACGGGCGCCGGCGATCTCTACGCCGCCGGTTTCCTGCATGGCTACACGCAGGGCCGCGACCTCAAGACCTGCGGCGACCTTGGCTCGCTGGCGGCCGGCCTGGTGATCCAGCAGATCGGCCCAAGGCCAAGGCAGAATTTGCGCCGCGAGGCGGAACGGGCTGGGTTGCTGTAGATGCGCGGGCAACTAACCAGCCGCCCTACTGACGCGATCATCGCAGTGGCGGAACTGTGTCAAAGCTCGCTGATAGCGACAGCCATTCGCTTCGGAGAACTGACCGATTCTGCTGCCGTGAAGCTCGCTGGAAGAGCGGTGCAAGGCGGGCTTGCCTTGACGGCATTCACCGTCATCGAGATCGCCACCGGCATTTTCCAGAAGCTCAGCTTGGGGAAGGCCAGTAAGGTTCCTGAGGTAACGGAGAACTCGCGGCGTCCGTCGGAGCACTTGACTTGCGATCACGTCCCACGATGCCGAATGCGGGCAGACTGGTTCGCCATTGGTATGGGACCAGCGGAATTGGCAGCAGGGCTTCATCTTCGTCAATCTCGACGAGGCGCCGGATGTGGAGCCCGGCATTCGCGGATGTCAGGAAGTGCTCGCCTGGCTGGTATTCACATCGCGGTCTGGCTTCCACGATTTTGGGATCGTCGAGGGCAACGAGGAAGGGATTCAAAAACCGGCCCTGACGGGCGGAAAGGGACTATCCCGCCCTCTCCGATCTCCGTGTCAAAACTCTTCGGCAGACGCAGGATCGCATCACGGGGCCCGGCAGCCTTGGCGGCAGCGACATAGTTTCAGTTCATTTCAACAGGTGCTGGCATCTACTGGGTGTATCTCTTATCCGAACAATCCAACAATTACCGCAAGCACGGTCCGCTCGATCGGGTCGCCAGCTATTTTCGCGATAAGCCGGTTCTTGAGGGCGCCGAAGCCGAAACGCGACAATCGGTCGCCATTTGCTCTGACGCTCGTCAGATTCTCGTCAGCAGGGGGTGTGCCAATCTGGGAATGCCAGTTGCTCCATCATGGGGAATATTCAACGGAGGCATGAAATGGACGCATTGAACAACGCCAACTCGCCGCGCCGGAACCTCACATGGCAAACTGGGGCTGTTCACGAACTAATCGCTTTTGAACAACCCCTGAGAGACTTGCCACAGGAGCGAGAACAACAAGCCGAAGTTGGCCCGTCCCGTCCTGTTGTCTCAGCCGCAGACCAGCGCTTCAACACGGCGGCCCAGCAGCCACATAGGAGTCTTATCGCAATTTCCAACCGCGGTGCGACTGTCAATTCTGATCAGCCCAAGACAGGCGGGCTTTCGGCGGCCCTGGAGTGCGTCGTGGAGCGTTCCGGCGCGGTCTGGGTAGGTTTTTCCGAGCATCTGGGCGACGGGGATAAGCAACAGGTGCCCGTCGTGCAGCGTGGCAAAGGTCAAATCGGGTGGCTTGATGGGCCGGCAGCGGACTATTCTCGGTACTATCAAGGTTTTGCAAATTCAATATTGTGGCCGGCGCTCCACTCGCTGCCGGACCGGATCTCAGGCTCGGAAGAGGATTATAAAAGTTATCGCGACGTCAATGCCTTCATGGCGCGCGCGGTGTCCGAATTGGGAGATAACGCAGTCTACTGGGTTCATGACTACCATTTCCTGCCGCTCGGCGCTGATTTGCACAGACTCGGCATTGACCGGCCGATCGGCCATTTCCTGCATACGCCATGGCCCGAGTCTGACATGATGGAGCGCGTGCCCAATTCTGGCGAGCTAATGAAATGTATGCTCGAGTATGATCTGCTCGGTTTCCAGACCGACCGTGATGTGAGCAATTTCCTCGCCTGTGTCCAATCTCATTTGGGGCTGGAGAGCAAGAACGGGGTCGTTTTCTCGGACCATGGCCAGACGCAATGCCAAAATTTTCCTATAGGTATCGATCCGAAGCTATTCGAACAGTGTGCCGCAGATTCGCTTGAGGCGCAGAAAGCCTACATTTCGCAGTTGAAACTTGGCGGAGCAAAGCTAGTTATCGGCGTCGATCGGCTCGACTACACCAAGGGCATCGACAATCGGATTAAAGCTTTCGATCTGCTGGCAGTCGAGCCGCAACGTGTCTCGCTCTTGCAAATCGCAACTCCCTCACGTGGCGACATCCAAGCGTACAGCGAATATCGGCGCGACGTCGAAAGACTCGTCAATCAAGTCAACAACCGGCATGGCACGGACGAGTGGATGCCGATTATCTATGAGAACAGGTCGTTCACCCAAGCTGAGATAGCGGGTCTTTACAGAGCCGCGCGTGTTTGCGTTGTGACGCCGTTGCGCGATGGCATGAATCTTGTGGCGAAAGAATACATTGCTGCACAAGATCCGAGCGACCCTGGCGTTCTGGTGTTATCGAAGTTTGCCGGCGCGGCCGAAGACTTCGGCGAGGACGCCCTGCTGGTAAATCCGAGGCTCTCCGACGAGATAGCTACCGCGATCTCAAGAGCGGCCAGCATGCCGCGCGAAGAACGCATCCAACGCTGGCGGAGGATGATGGACAAACTTGAAGCGTATACGATCCACCATTGGTCAGCGGACTTCGTTCGGCAACTGGACAGCAGCCGGGTTACGGTCCCTGCGGATCACTTCCACTATGTTGGCTTGGGCTGGATCAGCGAGGCCCAAATGCCTTCGTATCGGACCGAGCCAGAATTGCACACCGCGCTGACGCGTGCACTGGATAAAAACTGGGTCCTGCCGATCGTATGATGCAGAATATGAAGCACGCGAGCTTTGCCTGCATTTGCGCATCCCTCAATGCCGAGCGCTTGGAGAGAGAGATACTTATACTGACCGCCTGAATGCGGCTTAAGCGGCTTATCGGGACCACAGTCGGGCTTTGCATCAGACCCTTGAGCCAGGCTCCGTCAGTGTGGTCTCTTGCCGCCGAGCGGAGTCATCACGATTGCCTAGTCACCCGTGATGACGACTGGCGTGCCAATTCCCCTCGGACCACGGTTTGGCGCTCACTCCGAGAAAACCGCTTCTACCACGCACGCACGGCTTGCGGCCGCATCGTTAAACATCGCCACCAATGCGATCTTCTGCATTCTAATGACGTTGTCACGCGCTTGAAGTCTTGTCCGAAATCCTTCATCGGCGACCTGCGAGGGATGTCGCAGCCCGACAGGGATCCATTAGTTGGACAATGGTGGCAGCGGAGCAGCGCCGCCAATGGGCGACTGAATATTTCACAATGTTAGACAAGCATAAAAGCGAAATCACATAACGACATAAACATTTCGTTATGCGTCATTGACAAAAGAGCGGACTGCTGTGATTGTCTGCGTGTCGTGGTTCTCGCGTGCGGCGCTGCCGCAGCGGAGCTAAGAGGGAAGCCGGTGCAATGCCGGCGCTGCCCCCGCAACTGTTAGCGGCGAGCCAACCCCACTCATGTCACTGAGGCGAATACCCTCAGGAAGACGGGTAGAGGCTATGACCCCGCGAGCCAGGAGACCTGCCACGGCGAATTACGTCCACGGGCGGGGTGTCTCGGTGGCCGCTGCGAGCCGGCGTTCGTGCCGGTCTGCTAGCGCCTTCCTTGTCATCGGCGCCCCAACCATCGGGGTATGACATGACTGACTCTCAGGAAATTCCTGTAGCAACGCTCGGCGTGCCGCGCTTCGGTCGTCGGCGAGAACTGAAATTCGCGCTTGAAAGCTACTGGTCCGGAACATCGTCCGCTGGCGACCTTCTCACGACGTCGAAGGCGCTCCGTGCCGCTAGCTGGGAAGAGCAGCGCGATCGCGGCGTGTCGAAAATCCCGTCGAACGACTTCTCGCTTTACGACCATGTGCTCGACACCGCAGCCATGGTCGGGGCCGTTCCATCCCGTTACGGCTGGAATAGCGGCGAGGTCCCACTTGACATCTACTTCGCAATGGCGCGCGGCAACCAGGGTCAGACGGAGGATTGTGGACACGCTGGTCACCAGGAGGAGGCTCATGGACCTGGTGTAACCGCGATGGAAATGACCAAGTGGTTTGACACCAACTACCACTACATTGTGCCGGAACTCGATGATGATCAGACGTTCGCACTCTCTTCATCGAAGCCGGTCGATTACTTCCTCGAGGCTAAAGCTCTCGGCATTCACACACGCCCAGTCATCCTTGGACCCATCACCTTCCTCAAGCTGGCGAAATCGCCTGCCGAGGGGTTCGGTCCCATCGCGCTCCTACCGCGGCTGCTGCCCGTTTACGAGCAAGTCCTGCAGAAGCTGAAGCTGTCGGGAGCCGACTGGGTGCAGATCGATGAGCCAGCGCTTGTCCTCGATCTGAACCCGAACGAACGAGCTGCGTTCGAATTCGCCTATGGCCAGCTGTCGAAAGCCGCGCCCGAGCTGAAGATCATGCTGGCTACGTATTTCGGGTCGCTGGGAGACAATCTCGAAACCGCGGTTTCTCTGCCCCTGGCCGGGCTGCATATTGATCTCGTGCGCGCTCCCGAGCAGCTGGAAACGGTGGGTCGGCTCGCTCCGAAGGATCTGGTGCTCTCGCTTGGCTTGATCGATGGCCGCAACGTCTGGCGTGGGAACCTGCCCGCCATTCTCGACCGCATCAAACCGATCGTCGCCGGCTGGCCCTTGGACCGCGTCGAGATCGCGCCTTCTTGCTCGATGCTGCATGTGCCGATTGATCTGCGCATGGAGACGGAACTCGACGCCGACATCAGGTCGTGGCTCGCCTTCGCGGCCCAGAAGACCGACGAGCTGGTCTTGCTGGCCCGGGCCCTGTCCCAAGGCAGGGATGCGGTGGCAGCCGCGTTGAAAGCGTCTGCCGAGGCTGCCGCCACGCGCGTGACATCCACGAGGATCCATGACCCGCTTGTTCAGGGGCGGATCGCTAGCATTGAGGACAGCGCGAAGCGACGAGAGAGCGCTTTTGGCGAGCGCTCCAGAGTCCAAGCCGGCTCACTCGGGCTGCCGCCGTTCCCGACGACGACCATCGGGTCCTTCCCGCAGACGCCGCAGGTACGCAAGGCGCGGGCCGCTCATGCGAAGGGCCAGCTGAGCTATGTCGACTATGAGACGTTCCTGAAGAAGGAGATCGAGGCTGCAATTCGCTGGCAGGAAGAGATCGGGCTGGACGTGCTGGTGCACGGTGAGTTCGAGCGAAACGACATGGTACAGCATTTCGGCGAGCAGTTGTCCGGCTTCGCGCTCACCCAGCATGCCTGGGTACAAAGCTATGGGTCGCGCTACGTGCGTCCCCCCATCATTTTCGGCGACGTATCGAGGCGCAATCCGATGACAGTGCGCTGGTGGCAATTCGCCCAGTCGCTTACGGAAAAGCCCGTGAAGGGAATGCTCACAGGCCCAGTCACCATTCTCAACTGGTCTTTTGTTCGCGACGACGTACCCCGCTCCGAAGCCTGCCGCCAGATCGCGCTCGCCATCCGCGACGAAGTGACGGATCTCGAAAGATCCGGCGCAAGGATGGTCCAGATCGATGAGGCCGCGTTTCGCGAAGGATTGCCACTGCGCCAATCTGACTGGAAAGTCTATCTCGACTGGGCTGTCGAATGTTTCCGGATCGCTTCAACGGGTGTAAAGGACGCGACTCAAATTCATACCCACATGTGCTATTCGGAGTTCAACGAGATCATTCACGCGATTGCTGGAATGGATGCGGATGTCATTTCGATTGAGACGTCGCGCTCGAAGATGGAACTGTTGGACGCCTTCACGAGCTCCAAATATCCGAACGAAATCGGTCCCGGCGTCTATGATATTCACTCACCACGCGTCCCGGAAGTCGGCGAGATTTCGGACTTAGTCATGCTTGCCCGCGAGCGACTGTCCGACGGCCAACTGTGGATAAACCCGGACTGTGGCCTCAAAACACGCAAATGGGAGGAGGTCCGCCCTGCCCTCATGAACATGGTCGCTGCAGCACGCGCGCTCCGGCAGAAAGTGCAGGCGTAAGGCTTCTCTTCCTCACCGTGTGGGGAGTTGCCGGCTGGCGGATGTCGGCCGGGAATATGCCAAACCGATCACACTCTTGAAAATAAGCCACACGGCGAAAATGTGCAATTTTCCTTCGGCACGTGTCCTCATCCCGCAGAAATATAAATGTGACACCACGCTATAGTATTGGTCCTTGGGAACATACAGGCCCCGCGCCTCGAACAAATCGTACACACGTCGTTTCTCAACGTAGACTGCTTGGCATGTTCGCTCAGGCGGCGACAATATATGATGCTGCATATGATGCTGCGCGTCTGTCCGCTTCCCCAGTTGATTTGCGCAGACTACGGGCGAGGTTGCAGGTTTCGGGTATTGCTAGCGTGTCCCGCCAATTCGGAGATGGACGTGGCAATTCGTGTGGCCCAAGTAAAAGCCGCAATCATTTTCGATTGCGACGTCCGCAGCCAGTTGGCCCTTATTTTCCTGAGATCTGCGTTACAGGCCGGGGCGTTGTCGCCGTTTCGGAGGGTAAGATGGGATAGGTGACCTCGGGTGCCTCTCCGGTCAGCGAGTTGAGGAAGGCAACAAGCAGATCAACTTCTTCGTCCGCCAGTACTACGCCAAGCTGGGTGGTCCCCATAATAGCGACGGCCTGTTTCAGATCCCAAACCTTGCCCGAATGAAAGTATGGCGCGGTGAGTGCAACGTTGCGCAGCGGCGCCACGCGGAAAACATAGTAGTCATCGGCTGCATTGGTGACCGCGAATCGGCCCTCGTCTTTGTCCGGCAGGACCTCGGCGCTGGGCTGTTCCACGAGGCCAAAGGGGAAATAGGCTTGCCCACCAACGTTGATGCCGGCATGGCAGGACGAGCAGCCTTTGTCCATGAAAAGCGCCAGGCCCTGTTTCTGTTCGGAAGTCATGGCAAGCTCATCACCATTCAGGAAGCTGTCGAACGGGGCCGGTGTGACCAGTGTCGCCTCGAAGGCTTCGATCGCCTTGGCGAAGTTGTCGAAGGTGACCCGATCGGCTTCAGCCGGAAAAGCTGCATCGAACCACTCGACATATTGCGGCATGGACTTGAGCGTGGCGATGACTTGGTCCGGTGTATTGGCCATTTCGATGCCAGCTTGGACCGGTCCCTTCGCCTGAGCCTTCAGGTCTGCGGCACGACCATCCCAGAACTGAGCGATGTTGAAGACAGCGTTCAGTACAGTCGGCGCGTTGCGCTGTCCCTTCTGCCAACCATGGCCGATCGAGGTTTCGTGATTGTCGTCGCCGCCGGTTGCCAGGTTGTGGCACGAGTTGCACGACAAGACGCCTGACGCCGAGACGCGTGGATCGAAGAACAGTGCCTTGCCGAGAGCGATCTTTTCCGGGGTGATCGGGTTGTTGGCGACTGTCGGCGTGGTGGATGGCAAAGCCCTGAAGGTGGCCAATGCCGTATCTCTGAGGTCGGTGGGGATCGAATCCGCAGCAAAGGCGGTGGGTGCCAGCAAGGTGACAGCCATCGTTCTGAATAGGATTTTCATAAATGGTCTTCCTGCGTCGTGCACGCAGCCACTATGCGATCTGCGGCTCATGAACGCCCTGAGCTAGATCAGTTGAGGGAGAGGATCGGGGTCTGGCACCTGTTTTCGCGGCTGAGCTGGGACCCTCTTGGAAGTGATCGCTCTTCTCGATTGGACTTCAGGGAGGAGGAGTATCCCTGCTCGGCAACCGTTTGTATGCATCAAAGCACGCCCTGGGGGCGGCTTCGTAGATTCGGTCACTGCGATCTTCCCGCCATCGTTGAGAAAGTCGATAGCATCCGCAAGACTGGCAATCACTTGCACGATGTGCGCTGCACGCCTTGCGAAAAGTGAGCTTCTGAAACCTCAGGGTTCATTCGTTCCTCCTGACCGGCTGATTGCGTGAATCGACCTTATCGACACCCGCCGACTGCGATGTCACCAGCGATGGCGGTTTCAATACCTAAGCAGCGACGGTCTATGCGACAGTATGGATGTCCTATCGGAATAGCCGGTCCGCCTTGTCGATCGTCACACCGGCATATAGCTCCGCTTCTACGAACATCCCATCACGCGAGGAAAGACATGGCCAATACGCGCAGTATCGCCAATCTAGCCCTGGTGCCGGCGCGGCGCTTGAGCAGGTCCACCGGCTGTAACTGCCTCACACCTCGATCCACAGATCCTAGGCGATGACCACCTTGTCGTCATCATTTGACGGGCGCGGGGCATTGGCCCATAAGCGAGCCACCGCAAACTGTGCGGTTGCCAATGCGTAATGATGTGAATTGGAATGATCTTCGGTTTGCGAAACACGCACGTCCGACGCAGCTTGCGTTGACAGAGACGGTTTTACGCGCAATAGCACTTCCGCCGGCCTATTTTTGTGGAGTTCAATTGTGGTTCGGCGAAGGGCGCTGGGCGCCGGACCGGCCCCGTGTAAACCTTATCAAAGAGAGAGAGACCCTGCATGGAAGAATTCTTACCGCGCATCGCCACTGGTGCCGGCATCGGCCCGGCTCTCGCAGAGAAGGGCGTTGGGTTAATGCTGGGTTTCCTGCAAAGCCACGCGGCCGACGGTCCCGTTGCGCGCATGATCGAGGCCATTCCGGGAGCTTCGGAATTAGTAGCGAAGTATCATGGCGACGACCCAGAGGGTGGCGGCCTTATGGGGCTCGGCCAGCAATTGATGAGTGAGGGTCTCAGCATGGCAAAGATCGCCGGCCTCGCCAACGAGACGATCGCCTGCGCCAAGGAACATGCCGGCGACGAACTCGTGGACGAGGTCCTCAATTCCGTTCCTGGCCTTCCCCAGTTCGTCTGATCAGCGGCAGCCGGGGGCGCATGACCTCGTGCGCCCGTGCCGGCCGTCTGCGCAGCAGACATTCTCCGCCGAGCGTTCCGTACCGATCTCGCCAGACCACCAACCGCCGGGCACGCGAAGCGAGCGTTGGAGTACTTCATTCGTCCATTGCAAAATCGACTTCAGGCGAATCGATGTGTATAATTTCCGGCGGTAAGGGTTTATCCTGAACGCTTTCGATGAAGCCCGCGAGATAAGCAAACGTATTGTATTTCTCGAGCACCAACCGCTTCGCCTCTCTTATTGCGCCGCGACGTTCCTTCCAGAGGTCCGAGTCGATGATTTCTTGAATTTTTGGGATTACGTTCTTGTCCTCTGGGTCAATCAGAACCATAGAGTCCGAAGGGAAGAACCTCGTGATTGCCGGGCTGCCGTAATAGATCGGCATTGTTTCAGCAACGAAGCAGTCCATAAGCTTCTCTGTAAAATAGTAATCAGCACGAGTATTCTCGAACGCTATACTGTAACGGTAGGGTGCGAGTGCGTTCCATTTATCTCCAATCAGCCGAAAACCTCGGCCGAACAGGTCAAAATCGACCTCCTTTCTCAGCCGCTCCAGAAACGCCAGCCGATATCGATGTCCTTTAAGCAGGGCGATGTCACTGGTAATCCATGAGAGCCGAAGCGGCTTATCCACGACTTCGCTGACCAGAAGTTGGTCATATGTCTTGTTTACAGACCAAGACCGAGTGATAGGTGGAGACAAAACGAATCGGCGCGCTGCATTCTGCCGAGCAGCCAGCTCTGTGTCACACGTCAGGACGATAGTATTTTTCCCCTGCCCTTCATGAAACGCGCGATGAGCTTTCGTCGGCGGTTCGCCGATTGCAAAAATTGTCCTGTTTGGGCTCGCCTCGATATCAACAGGGAGCCCAAAAAGAGAAGCAGAGTTAAAGACGATATGCCAATCGGGCACGAAGGATGTCGTGCGAACAAAAGCGACATTGTTCCAGATTCCACTGCCCTTTGGAGTGAGATGGTGGATTGCATCATCCAAAACGCCCCAAGAATCTAGACATGTAGCAACAATGGGCGCCGGGCGTTCCGTCAACAATTTGGCCGACAAAGCAGTTCCCCTCCCTCACTCGTGAAGGTACTCAATGGCCATTCCGGATTGCGGTAACGTTGGGCAGCATAAACCTTCCGGGACCCGCTGTCGAGGCAATTGTCGCTTTGCACTTGACCAGGTTCTTCCTCGCTTTGTGCGGTGATCAGGCCGGCTGAGTGGCAGCATGCGTGCCCTAAGGAGTTCGCAGCCCGCTCTGCCTACATCGTACGTTTAATCGTCTTCAGGCGGTTGATCAGCCCTTTCGCCTGGCCGTTGCTCCGCGGTAGTTCAATGGCATCGCGAACGGCGTCAACGTCACGGCGTAGGACCAGACCGAAACGCGTGATGGCGACGAGCCCGGAGTTGACGCCACGTCGATCGAAGTGTCGAGCTTGCCGAATTCACAGGCCCCGCAAAATGCCGCGGAAGCGCATGGCAAGCCTGCGCATAGTGGCAAACTCATGTGATCCCTGCTTCAGGACGTCGACCTTTGTGGCCTGGTTGATCGTCAGCACATCCCGAGCTTCGTGCAGAGGGCCGGGGCGACTACCGGCGAGATCACACGGCCGGTCGCGGGATTCCGTATGGGACAGCGTCGCTGGCTGGTTGACGCGTATGATTGAAGCAGGCGACGCACTGTCCTTGCCCGGCCTCTCGGCACGGCGCCAGCTTGCGAGAAGCCGCTCCAGATTCGAGAAGCTGCCCGTGTCGCCGCGCTGTTCGATATCGTGGAACAGGTGTCGTCCGCAACGATTGCCGTCTCTCGAAGACCGGCTAAGAAACGCCTCGAAATACATTGATGTCCTTGGTTACCAGCGGCGGTTCCCAGCCCCTTGGAAGAGCGGCTCACCGGGCGATGAACTTACATTTGGCCATTGCCAATGAACGTCCATCGTCCTGACGCCCACCAGCAAGCGATCACGATCCCTCGATTTCACAGTCCAAAGAAGTAAAGCGGGACACAAATAGCGCGCTTAGCCTCGACTACTAGCAACTTCGGCGCAAAGTTACAGCCGGGACGCGCCACGCACCACGGCAGGGTCGCCAACAACGAGTGGCTCAGCGGTCACGACGGGAAATATGGCGCATCGATGTCGCTTCTGGACGAGCATTGGCAATAACGCTGTCGAGACGTTGTTGCTTTCAGCGGCAACCGGCCCTATGAAGCGACGCTTCGCTGACTATGTTTCACCGCCTGGAGAGTTTCATGACAGAAGAAGCCGGAAAAAACGTCGACACCCTCATTGAGCTTGCCGCCGATGTCGTGTCGGCCTATGTCTCCAACAATCCGATCCCGGTGGGGGATCTCCCTGCCCTCATCGGCCAAGTGCATGCGGCTCTGAGAGCGACGGCCGGAGGTGTCTCTGCGCAAGAGCCGGTCGCCCTTACGCCTGCAGTCCCGATCAGGAAATCGGTGACACCGGACTACATCATCTCCCTTGAGGACGGGAAGAAATTCAAATCGCTAAAGCGCCATCTGTCGACCCACTATGGGCTGACGCCGGATGGATATCGGGCCAAATGGGGCCTGCCGGCGGATTATCCCATGGTCGCGCCGAACTACGCCGCGGCGCGCTCGACATTGGCCAAGACGATGGGGCTCGGCCGCAAACCGAAGGCGCCGGAAGCGCCGGAGCCTGCGCCGACGAAGCGAACCCGCAAGAAGGTCGCGGCTTGATTTCGGCAATCGAGATTCGTTCTGGAGCGTTGCAGCCATCGGCTTAATCTGCGCGTCATATAAAAAGGCGGGGCCAACCCCGCCTTCCTTTCAAACAACCTTGTTTCATGAGGAATTCGCGACGCCTGCAGCAATCTGCTGCCCTCAGTTTTTGCTCGTCCCATCGAGCGGCCGTGAGGACTTATGTGCTTACTCTTGCCAGGACGCAGGAGAAAATTTCAACCAGCTTTGCTGAGGCTGCCAGCGGAGGACTTGCCCGTGCGGCGATCCTGCTCGATCTCATAGTTGATCTTCTGGCCGTCAGCGAGGGTCGAGAGGCCCGCGCGTTCGACAGCGGAAATGTGGACGAAAACATCCGGACCGCCATTGTCGGGCTGGATAAATCCAAACCCCTTGGTGCTGTTGAACCACTTTACCGTTCCAGTCGGCATATACTTGTTCCTTCTTTTACAATGCAACGTGGGCAGGCCATTAGGCCTGTCCGAGTCATAGCCGAGAGTTGGGCGCAGCAAAAAGCGAAAAATTGTTAAGCCCCGATCAGCTGGCGCACTCCATTGTGGGCGTAGCCGCCAGCAAGCACTGTCCTACACTACCGCTCGAGCGTGGCCGGAAGCGCCCAATTTCTTCCAACGCTCCTCAGCGCCACGTCGATGGCTCGTGTTTGGAGGCACGGGACGTAAGGCCGACCGCTGCTCGTGCCGCAGGTCAAAGGCCGGGTAGTTCACGGAACTGCCTTCGAGCATAACGGCTTGGCAAGCGCATGAAGGAGTTTCGATTTGGATTGTTTCAAGAGGGTCGAGGGGTTGATCGATGCGACCAGCGTGGAAGCGATCGATAGCGCGCGCGTTTTGCTGGACCAGTTCAAGGGCAAGTCAGAAACAATCGCCCAAGCGATTGACGACTTTCTGCTTGATTTCATGACCTTGCTGTTTGTGGTAGAAGCCACCCGCGAGCAGTTCCACAATCCGGCGAGGCGGTTAGCGCGCATCAGATTGAGCAAGGTCAGGCTGTTACTCACGCGATGCTCTTGACCTAAGCGACCACTCCGCCAGGCATGCATTTGCAGCCGAGCGCACCAGGCGGTATTTTACGCACATGAAATCAATCGCGACCGCTAAATTCTGCTGTTTGGTGCCCAGGGACGACGGCAAGCGCGGACAGCTTCCGTGCTGCTGTCCTGCAGCGGCAAATGTGCTGCATGCCCCCATCCAAGGCGAGCTCGAAGTTTGTTTCTTACGTTGACCAAGGTCCCCGCGAAAACACTCCCCTTCCCGCAGCAACTCACCAAGTTCAACGGCCTCGCGGCAGGCCATCACGCCAGAAGAGAGCAACGGCATCGTTTTTCCCGCCCAGTCCTACGACCTCGTTTTCCAGCGCCTCGCGAATGTCGCCATCCCGCCGTTTTTTTCAGGTCCGTCTTCGCGCGCGAGCTGGGTCCGCGCCCACTTAGCTACGCTGCTCACGCCTCTACCCTTCAGCACCGCCCGGTCTGACTGTCGAGGACATCGGTCCGCTGGAGCGACAACATTTCAATTCTGACCGTCGGTGCAGCGGCCTTCGAAGCGCATCCTGTACCCCTCCCCGGCAGCGCGCCTAATTGTCTTCCGAAGGAAGAAAATACTCTCAGCCGTGCTCGCGTCGCCTTCAGCCCTGTTCAATCGCCCACAATGTCGGATGCGCAACATGGCAGAGCCCGATTTGTCAACAGCCTCCAATGGTTTTCTGATCTGGCACGGTGCATGCCCGGTCGTCCGCAAGACGTCGCGGACCAAGGAAAATCCCTCCAATGACCACCTCCCCAAGAACACCGCCGCAGGTCTCCTGGGTCCATCCGAAGGTGAGGCTCGAGTGAGCCCTGGGCCCATGATTCATCTGGCTCGGCGCTGCCCGCCGATCCTCCCACGGGAAGGCGAAGACGCAGCGCGTTCATCAAAATGAGGAACAAATCACTTTTGCCTCGAACCCTTTGCCTTGCCAAACGGAGCCATCGATCGCCCCCCTAGCTGCGCAAGGCGTTTACTGCCACCGCCCTGGCCCTGGTGACGACCGCTCCTGCTCTGGCCGCCACCGACGGCGGCAAGATCGCGGATTTCCTGCTCGGCAATGGCATGGGTCGACATCCCCGATCACCGCGCGCCAATCGTCACTCATATAGTCTGGTACAAGGTCGGCAGCGCGGACGAGCACCCGGCAAATCCGGACTTGCCCATTTCCTCGAGCGTCTGATCTTCAAAGCGACCACCAACCGCACCGACAGCGAGTTCACCGAGCCGTCTAAGTGAGTGGCGGCTACAATAACGCCCTCACCGCCTATGGCTCGTTTTGGGCGAGATGATGGGCTTCGAGGCCGATCGCATGTTCAACCTCATCCTCAACGAGGATGATATCAAGACCGAGCGAAATGTGATCCTGGAGGAGCGCCGTTGGCGCAGAGAGACGAACCCGCAGGTCTGCTGGACGAGGAGGTCAACGCGACATTGCGGCGAACCAGCCCTACCGCATTCCGGTCAACGGCTGGATGCAGGAGATGGAGAAGCTGAACGGCACCGACGCATTCACGATCTACAACAAATATTGCCGACCGAACGACGCGGTGGCCGGCACGTAGAACCAGGCGCTGGCCAGACAAGGCCTATGTCGCGCAGCCTGGATGGGCAGGGTTTACCGCCCGTGAGCGCAGCGACGTTCTATGGCGATGGTATCAGTTGATCATCGACCACGCCGACGATCTCGCTGCAATTCTCACCGCGGAGATGGGCAAGCCGCTTGCAGAGGCCAAATCGGAGCTATCGCATGCTGCGGCGTATCTGCAATGGTACGCCGAGGAGGCAAATCGCGTCTATGGCGAGACGATCTCCGCACCATCGACGGACCGCCGAATGTTGGTGATCAAGCAGCCCATCGGGGTCGTCGGCACGATAACGCCATGGAATTTCCCAGCCTCGATGGTGGCGCGCAAAATCTCGCCAGCCTTGGCAGCGGGCTGCACGATCGTCCTCAAGCCCGCTGAACAGACGCCGCTCGTGGCTGGAGCAATGTTCGCCCTCGCCCATCAGGCAGGCTTTCCCGAAGGCGTCGTCAACCTGATCTATGCATCCGAAGGTGACGCCGTCGGCCGCGAACTTTGCACAAATCCCAAGGTCCGCAAGATCAGCTTCACCGGGTCTACGGAGATCGGGCGCCTACTCATGCGCCAGTGCTCGGACCAGATCAAAAAAGTCAGCCTAGAGCTCGGCGGCAATGCACCTTTCATCGTGTTCGATGATGCGGATGTCGATGCCGCAGTTGACGGTGCGATCCAGGCGAAGTACCGCAATGCCGGCCAGACCTGCGTTTCAGCGAACCGCCTTTACGTCCAGTCGGGCGTTCACGACGAGTTCGTCGAGAAATTCGTGGAACGGGCTCGCCAACTTCAAGTTGGTGACGGTTTCGCGCCCGGAGTGGACATCGGACCCCTCATCGACAAGCAGGCTTTGGCCAAGATTGAATCCCATATTGCCGATGCCGTAACTAAAGGCGGCGCAATTCGATGCGGGGGCAAACGCCTCGGCACGAATGGCACGTTTTTCCAACCAACGGTCCTGACCGGTGTCACCAGCGAGATGACCGTCGCGCGAGAAGAGACATTCGGGCCGCTCGCACCGATTATTCGCTTCAAAGATGCGGATCAGGTCGTCCGTGATGCCAATGAAACGATCTACGGCCTCGCGGCCTATTTTTATGCCTCGAACCTGAAGCGTGTCTGGCGTGTCGCCGAGGCCTTGGAATATGGAATGGTCGGGGTAAATACCGGCCGGATGTCTTCGGAAGCGGCGCCGTTCGGTGGGATAAAACAGTCCGGCATCGGTCGTGAGGGATCCCGCCATGGCCTCGAGGACTACCTCGAGATGAAATACCTCTGCATGGGCGGCATCTGAAGCATCGGCTTGCAGGGTTCACAGACGGGTTACCTAGCGAGCGATCTCCAAACATGTGAATTGTAGAATCGCTCCTCGATTGGGAACTGAGGGGCGGTCCGCACCCGAGCAAACACCGAATCCTGAGGAGCCCCCTAAAATAGCTGGATGTATCTCTCGACGAGACAAGCGTCTGCATTTTCGGCGAAGACGGCGCGCATGCGACGGAGGATACGCTTGCGATTTGGCGGCCCTCGCCGACTACCCTCAGGCGACGGGCTGTCGTTGCGCGGGTCTGGTTGGAAGCTTGTCACCAAGCCATCGTCAACGCTGATTGAGCAATATCCGGCGTCAGGGGCAGAATTTGGACCTGCTACATTCCGATATCAGTAGCTCAGCTGTTCTTCGGCTGACTGCCGCGCCGGTACACGCTCGGACAGAACCGAAGGTACCATCACGCGGCATTCGCATCCACATTGGTGATCGGCGCACGGTCCAGGGCGCGCCAGCTTGACCAAGCGGGTCGAACCGCATTACAGCCTTGACCGGCTGGAGGACGGAAATCCCGATGCCGAAGAGGTTGGTCAGCCCAGTCGAGCCCACACGGCATTTTCGGCACGAACAGCAAGGGCTGGGAAGCGATCGGCCGAGCGGTCCTCGAAGGCGCGGGCCAGGGTTGTTTGACGACGCGTTGGTTCAGGTCCGCTAATCTAGTCTCTACCGTTTCAGAGCGGCTTCCCTCGCCAGTGACAGCGAGTCAAGATTTTTGGCGTCGTCGGCTTTGATTGCCGCGCAGATCTGGTCGAGATGGGGACAGCTCACTGGTGCACCTTTCGGCTCATAGTGTTTCCTCGTCATCGAGATGAGGATTGCCGGATTTGGCGTAGAACACCAACACGGGTCCGAGGTCAAAGCGCGTCCCGGGCGCAAGGCGATGGACGGACCGGGGCCATGTTTCGGTTGAGGCGCCATCGATGCCTCGCGCCAGCGTTCTGGCGAAGCGGGGCATCAGCGGAGCGAGTGTCGGTGCCAGGATCGCAGCGGCCGTCGCCTGAAGGGCTAGCGAAGTCCGATTGCGGGCGGGATAGAAACGTCGCGCCGCCGCAAAGTCTCGCGCCCCGCGGTAGATCACGCAATCGCGCACGAATTCGCAGACCTGAGTGGCCGCGCGCCGAACCGAGAAGCCTTCGTCCGAATAGGCGCGCTCCATCGCAGCACGATAGATCTCTATGCGAGCAAAGAAGGCGCGGTCGGCCGGGCTCCAGTCGCCTGCATCGGGTACACGGCCGGCAAAATCGTGCTTGATTTCCTGGTTCAACGCCTCAAGCCAGTTCAGCCAGATGCTTTGGAACACCTCTTTCTCGGTGCGGCGCAGCGCGTCCAGCGTGAAATCCGTCCGCTCACCTTCCGGGCGTGTCAGGCCCAAATGAAGGCGCACGACGTCGACTGTCTTTGGGCTCAGAACCTCCTTGCCCCAGACCGCATGGCGGCAGCTGGTTGAGAACTTCTTGCCGTTGAGCAGGTAGAACTCGTTGACGTGATAACCGATGCGTGGCGTCCAGTGGGGGAAGACCTCGGCGTAAAGAGCGGGGTAGAGTAGGGCGTGGTAGAACGAATTGTCGAAGCCGAAGAAATGGACAATCTGCCAGTCGTTGCCGGGCATCTCCGCCTTCCAGTCGCGACCCATCGAGCGGCCGAGCGCCTGGATGTTGTACAGAAAACCGAATGCCATCTCCGGCCACACCCAGATCACTTGCCCCGGGAACCCCTCGGCCGGCAGGCCCCAGTCCGAGGGGTGGGTAATGGGCACTGAAAAGTCGCCGCGTTGGCGAAGGCGCGCGAAGAGATCCAAGATCCGTAGCGGGACGCCCGACGCCCTTAGATGCCGGTCGATATTGTCGTAGCATTGGTCCATGGCAAGTTCCGGACGGCTGAGGGAGCCGACCACCGGCGCCTCGGCAGACTGCCGTGATTGGGCTGCACGCAGGTCGTGGCAAAGGTTTGGGGCGCCGCATTCCTCGCAGATGTTGCCACCCGCGGACCCGCCGCAATCGGGGCAGAGGCCGCTAACATCCGGTTCGTAAAGATAACGGCCTGTCACGGCATCGAAAAGCGCAGGGCTCTGGCGTAGATCTATCGCCGTGCTGCTCAGAAGACTGCGGAAACAGGCGGCTTGAAACTCGCCGTAACCGTCATCGCCCATTGTGGCTTGGAAGCTGTGGACCTCACAATCGAGAAGTGCAAGCGTGGCGCGAATCTCGTCGGCGTAGTAGCGCGCCACGTTTGCAGGAGTCGATTGATCGGCATCGGCGCGTGTCGCGACGTAGCTCTGGTAATCGTCGCTTCCGGTCAGGTGATAGGCCTCGACTCCTTTCATGCGCAGGAAACGAGTATAGACGTCAGCGCCGAAATAGGGACCAGAAAGATGCCCCAGATGCAGATCGCCATTTGGCGTTGGCGGCGTGGAGAAGACGAAGATTGGGCCGCGTGGGGTCGTGGTCTTTGCAGCGGCATGAAGGGCGGCCTCGCCGTCTCGCCAATAGACAGCGACGAAATCTATGTCTTTGTTTCCATCATTGCGCAGCACATGCGCTTCAAAAGGGTGAAACAGAACGACATCGCCCGCCTCGACCGAGATTTTCCCCCGGTCGGTGGTGACCTTGCCCGCACCAGACAGGACCACGAAGGCCTCGATTTCGTCGTGCCGATGGGGCTCGGATGTGACGCCGGATCCAACCTTTCCGAATGAAAACCCCGTGCGAGCGCTTCCCGTTCCAAGCGTGGCCATGTCGATACCGAACGCCCGCGACAGTTCCGTTCGAGAAAACGTGTATTTGCGCATGACAACGAACCTAAGCTGTTGAAGAGTGGGACGGACCTTCGGCTGCCAACGCAACAGCCTCAGGTGCACTTCGTGGAGAGAAACGGCAGCCCGACCCGTTGGCGGCCCGGCCAGGATAGTGCAGCTCTGGGCCGGCAAGCGGGCGACCAAGGGGGGGCACTCGTCGGGCTGTAGGCGCACAGAAGACCGCCTGCGACCACCTCCGCAATCCACGTGCCAAAGCGTCGTAACGGGCTGCGGTCGATGCTCCGCGAGCCGCAAATCAGAACGCGATACTCCCCGCGCATTCTTGAGCGGTCGATCAGTTTCGTGTGCATGCCTCCGCCTGGCTGCGTGAGCTCAATCGCGATAGAAAATGCCATTTGGGGGCTTGAGATTGTCGAGATCGGCCACTTTACCTTCGGGCGGGTTAAGGGCGCGCTTAAGCACATTATATTCAGCGCGGGTCGGCCCGCCGGTTGAAGCACGCTGGAACACCAAATAGAGTGTCCGCCGAGAACGATTGCTTTTGTTCGGTCGTGAGTAGTGCGGTGCGTAATCGTCGAAGATGAAGATGTCGCCAGCCTTCCATACTACGGGTTCCCAGGAGAACACTTCGGCAACTTGAGGATCGATCACCCCACCGGCGTCCATGGGAAACACCCCCTTCTTGTGGTTGCCGGGGCTGAAGAAAAGCCCGCCGTTTTCCTCGTCGGAGTCGTCGATGCCTATGGCGACCACCGCATGGACCATCCGGTCCGGGAGTTTGTGTGGAATGTGATAAATGTCCTGATGCGGGAGATAGCCGCCGCTGTCGGGGTAGTGGAAAATCAGCAGCTCCTTGAGCCTGCGCGAATCTTCGCCAAGCAACTCCTCGACCGCTGACTTTATGCGCTGATCTTCTAAGAGCAAACGACGCAATGGATCATGGAAGTCGAGAAAATTCTCCATCTTGGAGGTGATCTTTCGATTGTCCGTCGTCTTCTCGAACCACATGAGCCATTTGTCGTCGCTGACATCCCAGCGTGACATATCTTTGACAAAGGTAGAGATATCTTCCTGAGCCGCTGGAGCGAAGAACCTTTCGAGCCTGACGTATCCGTCCTTCTGCCACTTTTCTCTTTGTGCATCAGTCAACATGCGAAAAGCCTCCTCTTGGGTTTGGTTGGACATACCAATTAGAGCGGTCGGGCGCTGATCAAGTTGCGGGTCCACGGAGACGGACTCACGTGGTGAGGGAGGCGATGCTAAGTGCGTTCCGCTCCGGCGGGTATGTCCGCAGAAGCTCGGCGCGAGACTGCCTATGTCAGGCTCAGCCGGGTCCAGGGGTTCCGTAAACTGGGCCGGATCAATCGCTTCACCCGGTTCAACCACGACACGCATCGCCAAAGGCCGGCACCATCCGCTACCTGCCGACCCAGCCATGGCCGCCAAGACCACGGCGGTCTTTCGAGTGAGCGACTTGGTACGGCCTTGGCAACCGTAGGGGAAATGCACGCCTCCAGAGTGATGCGATGCGCCGCTTGGTCCAAGGGCTTGGTCGATCACGATGATATCGGAGAAGCCTCCGGGATTCACCGCAGCGCAGGCGGACATCATTCCTAGGATGCCACCGCCGATGATCAAAAGCATACGAGTCATATTCCACTGCCCATTTCTTCGGCTGCGTGGTCGGGCCAGCTCTCGATCGAGGTACGGGTGATGAAGCCAGGATGCTCGGGGTTCGCGCATGGCGCGCGCCCAAGTAGGCTATCGAGGATGCGGCGCGCGCGCCAGGCCAGCAAGCTTAGGTTCGGATCGGCCAGGCCGCGCTGCCCGAGGCTCGCATTTTGTACGAAGATGCGTCTGTCACGCGGTCCGTCCCAGCTCACCGAAAAATCCTCGCGAATAGCTAATTCATTGTCGATCTGCTCCAGCCGGTGTGCGATGGGTTCCAAGAAGTCTGGCACCGCGTTCTCGTAGCCGGTGGCCAGGATGACGATGTCAGCCGTGACTTCTTCGAATTCGTCCATGCCGTGCTGCAGGGTCAGCCTGTGACCCGCGCCGGCGTTGATGCAGTGCGAGACGGTGCAGCCCGGCCGCAGTGTGATGTCGCATCGGTTTAGCTCGAAAAATGCGTGGCGGTATAGCGCCTGATAGATCGCGCGCAACGTGCTTTCCGAAATGCCGTCCGAGGCAAGCACGAAACGCCGCAGGAGCAGCTTGCGCTGCGACTCGCTCATCGCCGCGAAACGATCCGAAAAGCAGGGCATGAACAACTCGTTTGTGAACGGGCTGTTGTCCAGAGGCAGATAGTTTTCGCGCTGCGAGACCCAAGTGATCGAGGCAGGCCGCCGTTCTTTCGGCAGGCCGACAAGGTGCAACATCACCTCGGCTCCCGACTGGCCTCCGCCAACCACGCAGACATGCTTTCTCCGCACCTCGGGATGGATGTGCAGTAAAACAGATGAGTGGAACAGGTTGCGTCCAGTCCAGCCCTGAAACTGAGGCGGGATTTGCGCCTGCTTGCCAATGCCAACCACGACGTTTCTGGCGCCGAGAACCGCGTTATCGGTCCGCACCCGAAAAGCGCCGTCAAAGCGGATTTCGTGCACGGTCTCGCCGCCATGGACAAGTGGGTTCCTGTGGAAGGCCCAGTTCAGGTACTGCTCAAACTCAGCTCTGAACACAGCCTCGAACTGTGCGTTCAGGAAGTGGTACAAACGCCCGTTCTCGTGCAGGAAGTTTACGAAAGTGTAGGCTGATCGCGGATTCACCAGTGTGACCAGATCCTTGAAGTGGCTGACCTGGAGCTCCGAGGAATCGAATGCGATGCCTGGATGCCAGCGGAAGTCGACCTGCCGATCCAGGAACAGTGCCCCTTGCCCAACTTGCTCGTGTATCTGACACGCAAGGCTCAAATTAGACGGCCCAGCACCTACCCCAACGCAAGATAACTCCACTGCTTCCTCCTATAGAGTCTTCCCGCTAGGCGGCTTGTTCGCGGCGAATATCGGCCATAGCCATTGGGCCCCCTCGCGGACTTTTCGAGCCCCGGTCCCGACCGGGTTTGCGAGAATTTGTCCAGCGCGTTCGGTTCGTCGAATGTAGACCCGGGCATTCCAGCGCGGTGACAATCGACGGGTCATGCCGGCGACGTGGGGCAACGACGTATGTCCTTTCTGCCCGTCTGGATGCCCGCGTCGCCGTCACGCGAGGAGCTTTCCAGGCCCATTAAGGTGTTTGAAGCCGGCGCAATCGCCCGCCTCGACCATGACGCGCCGGTCGGCTTGATGGCAGGCGAGAGCGCGGTTTCACTGCGGCGACGGCATTTTCGGTGCGCATGATCATGGACGACGTCTCGCTGATGCGTTCGCAGAGTCCCATGCATGGGCCGTGCCAGAGAAGGAAAAACTTATTAAACAATGGCTTGGCGGATTTGCGATCCTGTCGGAAATCCGACATTGAGGGACGCCTCACGGCGGCGCTCGATTTGCACGTCGATGTCGCCTTTTTCCGAATAGCTAATCGGGCACTTTCTGCACCAGAATACTTCTCCTATGGAGACCAGCACGACGTCTTCATGAACGGACAGTGCAGAACCTTCTGTCTCTGCCGAACAGATCGCGATGTGCCTCTCCCATCGAGGTCGGCAGTTGCAAGAGCTGCCAGATTCTTCGCCCTATCGTGCCGTTGCACTGGCTCGATCCCGACATCCTCGGAGGCCGAGATAATGAGGAGTGACGCAATCTCGTGTCCGCCGCGAGCCCTCTCTCAGAGGGAAGCAATTCTCTATGTTGGTGTCGGATCGACTCTTGTGAGATGGTTGCGGATGGACGCATGCCCAGACCTAAGCGCATCGATGCTTTGCGCGATATGGGACCTTCACCAGCTGGATTGTCTAATCTCTGTAAAGATAGCCGGAAGACAATTGCGTTATGGCCACTCTGCCGGTTCCAAAAGCACGTGCACCATTCGGTCCCTGTGACTCAATCCAGGCGGAGGGATGAGGCCGCAAAGCACCCTTCTGCGCGCCCACCGGTGGGCCAAGATGGAGCCATCGTAAACGCAGCTATTCGATGATCGCCGCCGCGGAGTCTCCAGGCTGTGCCGCGCCCGGCACCAGCGACGTAGTGCCGTCGCCGATGTCGATCCGAAGCTCGGGCATTTTCGCGGTGAGCTTCACTACTTATTCCGCAGTGCCCACCGAGTGGCACAGGAGGTTCTATCAGGCGGTCACGGCTGCGTTCGTTGTCGGATCTTCGACGATGTCGGACATGAGACACAGCGCCATCAGGGTGATCGGATTGTTATGAAACGATTTTTTCATTTGGCACGACACCTGCAGCGCAGTCCGCAAAACGCGCTGCGGCACGGAAACAGGAGAAATCATCCCATGATCATGCGCGCCGAACATGCGGTCGCAGCCGTGAAGCAAACTGGGCACGAGCGCTCCGCCAATATCAAGCAATTCGAGCAAGATTTTTCGTAATTCAGTCCACATTTCTGAACAGCAAGGAGAGAATATCATGGCCAGAAACCAAATGCGCGCGGCGCGGGGAGTAACAGCGGCCGTTGCCCTCATTGTGATGGGAGAGCAGGCCGTCGCGGCGGACCTTGCGCAAGCGGCGAACGCCCCGCAGGCAGGAGCCTCGGTCACGAAAGCGCCAAGCCCTTGGCAGATCCGCCTGCGTGCGTTGGGGGTCGTCACTGAGGATTCGGGCTACGTCAATGCAGTGCCCGGCTCCGATCTTTCGTATTCGAACACCGTGACGCCGGAACTCGATGTCTCCTATTTCTTCACGGACAACATCGCCGCCGAACTCATACTCGGCACCACCTATGCAAACATCGGGGGCCAAGGTACGATCGGCGGGCTGGGCAATATCGGCAAGGTTTGGCTGCTGCCGCCTACGCTCACATTGCAGTATCATTTTACCGATTTCGGCGTGTTCAAGCCATATGTCGGAGCCGGCGTGAACTACACGATCTTCCATAACCAGGGTGCCGACAGTGCCGATGCTCTCAAGGTTAAGAATACGTTCGGCACCGCGCTGCAGGTCGGATTCGACTACATGGTGGATCAGCACTGGGGCGTCAACTTCGACGTGAAGAAGCTTTTCCTCAAGCCAGACTTCGACGTCACGGTCGACGGCGCGAAGCTGACGGGAAAGGCGGAGCTCGATCCCTGGTTGATAGGCGCAGGTGTCACCTACCGCTTCTAACAACGAAAGGTGAAGGCGGCTGCTGATAGCCGATCGGAAATGAAGGGCGCCTCGTGCGCCCTTTTTTACGGTCGTCCCTGCACGGGCGACACTTAAGCAGCCGTTGTCTACGGGCGGCCGCCCTCCTCCAGCGGACCAAGAAGGTACCCTTGGTCAATGCGGCCTCGACTAACGCCTGAA
The DNA here is from genome assembly GCF_040317725.1 of Mesorhizobium sp. M1396. Classification (NCBI taxonomy): domain Bacteria; kingdom Pseudomonadati; phylum Pseudomonadota; class Alphaproteobacteria; order Hyphomicrobiales; family Phyllobacteriaceae; genus Mesorhizobium; species Mesorhizobium sp. M1396. The sequence goes on from NZ_JAMYLA010000050.1 coordinate 43,165, forward strand.
ATGGACGTGCTTAGATGCGGTTCGGATCAGGATGGCTGTTGGGTATTGTTGATGGAAGGCATCAGTCTCCCGGACGTCATGTCAGAGCATGCGCCTGCGTAAGGCGAGTACGGAGCTCCTCGACGCCGACAAGATGCCTTGTTCAGCCATGCTGCGACAGCTGCTGTTCTTTTGCTGCAGGAGCGGTGGCTGGCGCCCCGGAAGCATTCCTCGGCAGGCCAAGGCCTGCCTTTGCCCTGCCCCATGGCTTGACCCATGGCACGGTGCCGCGCTCCAGTTCGGCAATGATGCGGTCGGTGATCTCCTGATAAAGGCTGGCGCCGGGGCGCCCGCCCTTGCCTGCGCCAGCCTCTGTGCTGGCACAACGCTTGCTGTTTGCACGCATGTCTTATCCTCCGCTCACCAATCGCCGCGCCTTTCCCCGGAGCGGGGTGGGCGGCGAGTCGCGACCGGAAAGGCCCGCCGTGGTGGGCGGACCGCATCCGAAGGACCGGAACGAAGAGGAGGACCCTGAGCGGCACGCGAAGGGTTGCGGGCTGCCGCGGCGGGCCTAGAAGGGAGTGCCGCCCACCCCGCGCCACCGGGAAAGGCCAACAGACACACCGCGCCGCCCGCAAGGGCGGCGGCTGTCACAGCCCGAAGGGTTGCCCACGCCAAGGGGCGAAGCCGAATGGCCCAGACCGCCTGAGCTTGCCGAAGAAAAGCGAGCTCGGTTCACGAGCACCCGGTGCGCGCTGTAAGGCGCGCGGGCGCTCCTGGCAGCAGCATGAAATGCCTGAAAACCTTCTGGTCGAGTCTCATCAACCGCGGTTTCGTCCGTGCTTCCAGGTCTATTCAGAATGAGGGTTGAGTAAATCGGCCGGCTCGATTCCGAGCACTCTGGCGAGTTTTGCCACCGTATCAATGCTGGCGGCATAGACCGAGCGCTCAAGTGCGCTGACATATGTTCGGTCGACACCGGCCTCATGCGCCAGCGCTTCCTGCGACAATTTCTTTTTTTGGCGATGCCTACGCAGATTGCGGGCAAAGACCTCTCGGATTTCCATGCACGAGAAGCCACCCTCTTGTCGAGGATTTCACCACGGAGTATTCTCTACAAAGATCAAGACAACAATGGGGAGCGGCTGCACGGCATCGCTTTAGCGTGAGCAAATCCTCCTGATCCGTGAACTCAAGGACACCAAATCGTGAAGTTTGACACCCAAACAAAGTGCTACGTCACCTATAGGTCACGAGAGCGACGCATTTGTGCCAGAAGCTCGCAAGGATCGATCTTGAGAGCCTCGGTTACGTCGAGAAACTCAATTACGTCCAGCCGACGTTCACCACCCTCATACTTGGCGACGAACGACTGCGGGCGGCTTAGTATTTCAGCAATCTGGCTCTGGGTGAATCCGTTATTTTTGCGCGCCGCAATCAACCTTTTCAGCAGCCAGCGCTGGCGAGGTGATCGAAGGGATTTCGGCAACAGACGAACCGGCCAGGAACAACTGGCTCACCGACTAATCCCAGTTTCGGATTATCCTATCTTAGGATATTGTCCAGTCGAAGGCGGACGCGGGATAATTCATAGCGAGATATGAAATGGAAGACAGATTGCTCCAACCTGCTGTTCCCGACGAGGTCCCCTGGGCGGAGAGCCTGACCGCTTATGACAATGAGCACTTCAGGATCTATCTGAGACTCATAGACGCATGCGCCGGGAATGCCAGCGAAGAAGAGATGGCGCAGGCGATATTGGGCATCGATCCAGTGCAAGAGCCGGCTCGCGCCCAAAAGGCGGTTCGCAGCCATCTCGCGCGCGCCCACTGGCTGGTGATCGCGGGGTACAAAGAGCTGTTCTCTGGCCAAGAGGCCTGATGGTGACGATCGCTATAGAAGAAACCGCTTATACCCACCGTTCATAAGCGAGCGCCCGCGTCTGACTGCACGGCGGACGCTGTCGCGAAGATGGTCACCGGGGTCGGCCCAGTCCTGCTCGATGCGGGCTCTGCCGAAGAGGGCAAGGCCGATTTCGCGGTGTGGTGCGCCAGCGATGGAGCCGTCGAGCGCACGCAACACTCGGCCCAACCGCGAGCAACGGGGCTCGGTCGGAAAGAATCCTGGTTGCAGCCTGCCGGTCGAACGGAGGTTGTTCAGACATTCCAGCGCGTTCAGGCGTTGCTTCAGTTCCTCTGGCGACCAGAGGGCGGAGGATGTCAAATGCACAGGTTCGAGGATGCTGACGCCTGAAGCAGCCAACTGGAAGCTCCTGCCATTGTCCTCGACAAGGAGGTGCTGATGCCCATCCCGCATGACGAGTATGGAGATGCGGCAGGAGAGCGCGGCGAGATCGAGCACGTCGACCCCGCGCGGCCGCGCCGCCATTTCGGCAGCAACCGGCAAAACATGCGGACATTGTCAGGGGCACCAAAAGACGCTCGCATCAGTTCCTTTCGAGCTTGCAAAACAGAAGGCCCCACCGCGAGAAATCAACAGGGGTCGACGGCAGGCTGATAATATCCACGGACCGGGCGTTCTTGCGTTCGGCACCGCGCAGCGCGTTCGCCAGATCCTTCTGCAAGTCCGGATTGCGCCTGAGGAATTCCCAGGCCCAGCCTCGGCTGGTCAGCCGCTCGACATAGCCATAGTCACCATAATCTTGCCTGTCCGGCCAGGCAGGGCCAGGTATTATTTCGTCCATTGCATCGTTTCCAGGAACGGGTTGGATTCCAGGCTCAGGCGATCTTCATGACCGGTGTCCACAGTACCGGGCCCTTGAGTGCGCCATTGCGATGGAGGGCTTGCAAGCTCTCTGTTGAGACGTCGAGATATCCGGCAACGGCGCGCGTGTTGCCTATTGTTTGCGGATCGGACAGCCGTTCGAGTGGCCAGCCGGCGCGACGCAAGATCCGCTCTATGCGCAGATCCGTTACGGTAACGATGCTGCGCAGACCGCGTGACAAACCAAACTCTACCATTCCGGCAAACAGCTCGTAGGTGGCAATGGCGACGCCCGCCTGTTTGGGCGCGGAAGGCGGCAGATCAAGCGCAAAACGGCTGCTTTCCCAAACCCGCGGATCTTCCGGCGCCGAACGGTCTGAAAGGAGAGCGCAGAAGCTGTCGCGCAACATCGTCGGTCCGGTGGTCGGCAACAGGCGCACGCAACCGTCGATGCGCCCGGTGGGCGCACGCAGCAACAGGTAGTGGGGACGAAGCGCGTCGAACGGATCGACCTCATAGCCGCCGCTGAACGAAACGTCCCAATCAAGTCGATCTCTGAAGACGCGATACCGCAAGCGGTGCATCTGCTCGAGCTCGTCGCTGAACTCAGCGTAGCAATCCGGCGTGATCAACTGCATCATGATGGCCTTCTCCCTCGCATGGATAACACCTACGATTGAAGGCAAAGGCCGGAGTTGATACAACCTGTGTATGTGCCCAGGTTTCGGAGATCAGGTGAAGAAAGATGGCCGGGATAGTGCAAGCCGAACAGCTGCCTGAATAGCCGTCTTCACGCCAAGCTTCTTCCTGGCGTTATCCCGATGATAGGCTGCGGTGTGCCTACTGATTCCCAAGATGCGGCCGATCTCCCACGCCGTCTTTCCGCGAGCCGCCCACTTCAGACACTCGATTTCCCTTCGAGATAGGGTAACGCCATCCACGATCCTGCCGTCGGCCAGCTTGCGACAGGCATGAAGATGGAAGAAGATCGCGATGAGCTCGAGCGCGCGGTCATATCGGTCAATCAAGCGGAAGAACACTGGTCGCCTTTCATCCGAGGCGAAGGTCAAGTGCTGCAAATGTACCGGTGCTGTCGTGGATCGAGATCGTGAAGCCGCAGTGAATGCCAAATTGCGTCGCCTCATCCATCAACTGTCGCTGCTGCGTCGACAGTTCGAGATCAGCGCCGTGCGCATCCCAGTTGAATGGTTCCTGACCACCACGCGCCTGATGGATAACCGGGTCAATCTTTTCATACCGACTGTGAAGGTAGTGAGATGTCCAAGATTGAGGGTAGGTGGAAATCAGGCGCACCTTGCGGCCCTTGCTAGGCGAAGGGAAAAGATAGGCAAAAGACGGCAAATCGAACGAAGAGGCAATCTCCCCCAAAGCGTTGCGCAGGTCCGTGCGTCAGCGCTGTCTGCGATTTGCTCTACAAATCTATGAAAAACGTCTTGCATAGCTAAACTGCGGTGAGTTCGCCCACGGCTTCTGGCCCGACATGTCGGAGCCCAGACGGGTCGACCAAAGCGCAGCCATTCTGGGAAGAAAGCCCGGCCGGAGACTGAGCTCCGTGCCGGGCCGGTGCGCCTTGGGAGGGCGATAGTGCTTTCGGCGATGCTCTTGCCGACACCGAAATTCTTATCCAGCGTCAGCTTCCAGTAGCAGGTGACAGTTGTCCCCTTGGTTTACGTTCACTACGGTCGGGGTGCCCGTTTGCAGTTGTTGAGACTGTTTCCATCGAGGAGTTCAGCCTCACGAAACATTGCACATCAGCGGCGATCTGTGCCCGCTCCGCTGCATCCCAATACGCCTCATCTAAGCAATCTCGCAAAATTGCACAACATGTCCTAAGAGCAGACCTACCTCAAAGCGAGGACAAGCGCGCCGCTTCTCCGTAGCGCCGGCCCGGCCCCCATACATTTGTTTGGGTTCCGACATTCCTGTCCAGCTTCGGACAAAAGAAGCTTGCGGATTTCTTGGGGCGACGCGTCGTGGCTGCAGAAGTAATGAGATTGCCCAGCCCCCAGTCAAATGGTACGGCGCTTGCTTCCGACTTTCTAGGCCCAGAGAAAGCACGTAGAAGATTCGGAACAAAGCCATTGCTGACACGAAGCTCCATACAAGCGCCTGAGGAGACCGCGTGCATTCCCGCTGAACATCGGGACATCGTCCACTCCAGAGGTCCGTGCTCGGTAGCTGGGTTGCGCATAGCTGGTCGGAGGAGGCCTACGCGCCAACGCGTGGCGCTCGCAGAATTGCTGATGACCGGCGGCCATCCGCGTGTGAGTGCGAAAGGATGCCATCATAGGGCTAGCCAAGCCAAGCTCGGCCTCTCATTCGCAACCCTTTACAAAGCGCTGAACCAGCCTCGCGAGCCGGGGCTTTTGCGCATTATCACAGCTGATCCATCCCACGCCTATTTCGGCACGGACACTTCCGATCACCATCACCCTTTGCCTCGAGGACGAGACGCGGATCATCAACGTCCGTTCCGGCGCCATCAGCCTGGAAGGCCTGCTCGATCCACCCGAAGGCACCCTGATCACCCATACCGACGTGGTCGTTCGGGCGGCCGAAGGCGAGGGGCCAAGATCTCCTTTACAACCGGATGCCAAAGAGGTGGGAGCCGCAAAGACTCATCTTATGCCTTGGGATGCCGATCGAGTTCGGCTTGCGTCAGTCCCAACCGAGAAGCAATGCGTCAGTTTTCTTTCAAAGGAGCAATAGCGGTGACCGTGAAAAAGAACGTTCCCTTCGTCACCTTTCGCACGCGTGTGCGCGATGAATCGATCGAGGGGCCAAACCCTTACCGCTGGGAGAACAAGACATCCCACGGTCATTTCAGCGGCAAGCGAGTCATTCTGTTCTCGCCGCCCAACGCCTTCACCCCGACCTGCACGACCTACCAGGTTTCTTCGACAATTGCGATACCGACCCCTATGGCACTCGTCGCGAAGGCCGTTAAAGCTGAGGCCGCATGACTTCAGAGCAGGCAATTTTTTCAATTACATCACTACGGCCAAGTGCGCGGCCTGATAGTTTATTGGCACGCTCTTCGTTCCGGATTTTGAGAGAACCAGGAAAGTGGATGAATTATACGCGATGAATTTACAGGACCTGCGCTCTGCCATCCCCGGCGGCATCTTTTACTTGGATATTGGAGCAACGTTTGGATCATGCAGTTGAAGGTTGATGAGAGACTAGAGGCTTATCGGCGTATGCTCCGCATTCGCCGATTCGAAGAAGAGGGTATGCGCCAGACGAAAGCTGGCAAAATCCCTGGTTGGTTCCACGCGAGCGTGGGTCAGGAAGCGGCTGTTGTAGGGGCATGTCTCGCCCTGCGGGGCGATGACGCCATGACCGGAACGCATCGTTCGCATGGCCATCCAATCGGCAAGGGTGCGCATCTGGACTCGCTCATGGCCGAGCTGATGGGAAAGGAGGGCGGCATTTGCAAGGGGCGTGGGGGCTCGATGCACTTTGCAGACAAGTCGGTCGGTATTATCAGCGAATCGGGTATCGTCGGAGGGGGCATTCCCCTTGCCACGGGGTGCGCGTTCAGCGCCATGGTGCGGGGTGTGGATCAGGTTACGTTATGCTTCTTCGGTGATGGAGCGGTGAACCAGGGTACGTTCCATGAGAGCCTCAATATGGCGTCGCTGTGGAAGCTTCCCGTCGTCTATCTTTGCGAGAACAACGGCTATGCAATCTCCACCTCGGTGGCACAAAGCCACGGGCAGCCGGACATCGCGTTGCGGGCGGCGGGCTACGGCATGCCAGGGATAAGGGTTGACGGGCAGGACGTCAGGGCCGTCTATGAAGCTGCGGCGCAGGCTGTCGTGCGAGCGCGCGCGGGCGAAGGGCCTACTCTTATAGTAGCTAACACCTACCGGTTCGATGAGCACAATTTCGGCTTGGTGATTCCGAGGCAGCCTTATCGGCCGATTGAGGAAGTCGAGGCTCACAAACGCGACCGCGATCCGATTTTGCTCTATCGCGCTGTGCTCCTCGAAGAAGGCGTAAACGAAAAGACTCTAGGAGTGATCGAGCACGAAGTCGCTGAAGCCGTCAAGCAGGCTGTAGAATTTGCTTTGGCCAGCCCCATGCCTCGGCTCGAAACTTTGCCGGACTACATGTTCAACTCGCCCCTTGCGAACAGTCACAGCTTCGTGGATGGGCTGGAGAGGAATTGATCGACATGCAAACTCATGCCCAGAAACTAGCCGCAGCGCCCGGCACCCATGTTCGGATGACCTATCTTGAGGCCATCATGGAGGCGCAGATAGAGGAAATGAATCGTGATGAACGCGTCATCCTGATGGGAGAGGACATCGCGGTCTTCGGCGGAGACAGACTTATTCAGCGGTTCGGCAAGAACCGAATTTGGAACATGCCGATTTCAGAAAACAGTTTTACCGGCCTAGCAATCGGGGCTGCCATCAACGGATTGCGACCGGTTGTTGACCTCTCAACTGCCAGCTTCGTCTATCTGGCCTCCGATCAGATCATTAACCAGGCGTCGAAATTGCGTTATATGACTGGAGGTCAGATCAACATTCCGATCGTGGTTAGTTGCTATATGTACTCAGTGGGGTCCATAGCGGCGCAGCATGCCGACCGGCCTTATCCGGTTTTCATGAATGTGCCGGGCCTCAAGATCATTTGCCCGACCAGCGCCGCCGACATGAAGGGGCTTATGAAATCGGCCATTCGCGACGGTGATCCCGTCCTCGTCTTCCAAGACACCCGCCTTTGGCCGCTCAAAGGCGATGTGTCCACAGATCCGGAGCAGGTAATCCCGATTGGCAAAGCGGACGTAAAGCGCGAAGGAAAAGACGTAACGCTCGTCGCTATTGCCGGTGCAATTCGGCCGACGATGGAAGCTGTAGACGCACTCGCCGAAGAAGGCATTTCGGTCGAGGTGATTGACCCCCGTACGTTGAAACCGCTCGATCACGAGGCGTTCAAAACATCGGTCGCGAAGACCGGAAGGCTAGTAATTGTTGAGAACGCGCACCCCGTCTGTAACGTCGGAAGTGAAATTGCAGCGGTGATGGCGGAAGAAGCTTTCGATCTGTTGAAGCGACCGATCCTGCGCCTGAGCGCTCCGGACATTCACGTGCCCTTCAGTCCGGCCCTCGAGAAGAACTTCTACCCCACGAAGGAGCACATTATGGCTGCCATACGGCGGCTGCTCTAAAATGCATAACGTTACGATAGAAGGCTGAGCAAAAATGACAACCGACATTGTTCTACCGTCGAGTGGAATGGGTATCGAGGAAACGATAGTTCGCTGGCTAAAAGGCATTCATTGGAGACAAGGTCATTGAGGGCGAAATAATTGTCGAAGTCGAGACAGCCAAGGCAACTGTGGAAATCGAAGAGCCGGCGAAAGCGCAGACATTTCCGTAGTAATAGCTGTTGAAGGTGGCCTCGCAACTCCAGTAGTACGCGGAACCGAGGCCAAGTCAGTGATAGAAATATCAGCGGAAGTAAAGGATTTCGCCAAGCGAGCAGGTTGCAACGCGCTCAGGTTTAGTGAGATATCCGGGCTCGTTCAGCATATCTAATCTTGACGGCTATGGGATTGAACAGTTCGATGCCATCATAACCCACCGCAGGTGCCATCCTGACGGTTGGGAGCGCGACCCGCGAGTGGTTTCAGACCGTCTCGGCAGAACGAGGGTCGCAACAATGTTGACCTGCAGGCTCTCAGTTGACCATCGCGCGATCAATGGAGCCGAAGCGAGCAAATTCCTGCAGAGCTTACGGCACGTCATTTCAGATCCAGGCGGATTGGGGTGAGTTTGAGCCGCTCCAATTCCATTCAGCCGCGCTGGGGCTGGTTTTTGCTTTGGAGAAGAGCGCGCCAAGCTCCGGCGGGGGAAGGAAGTGAGTTCTTATGCATAACGTCATGGTGAACGGCGCGGCAATCCCGGTAATCGGGCTGGGGACCTGGATGCTCAAGGGCGAAATGTGCTCGGAGTTGGTTGCGCACGCACTGTCGCTTGGCTACCGCCATCTCGATACCGGATCGACCTACGACAACGAGAGCGACGTGGGCGAGGGACTGCGATTTTCCGGCGTGCCGCGCGACGACGTCTTCGTCACAACCAAAGTTTGGTTGACCGATATCGCTCCGGGAGACCTGGAGCGATCGGCCGAGGAGAGCCTGAAGCGCCTTGAGCTCGACACCCTCGACCTGCTGCTAATCCACTGGCCGAACCCGGAAATCCCGCTGGCGGGATCCATCAAGGCGCTGAACGCGGTTCGCGATTCCGGCATGGCGCGGCATATTGGTGTGTCGAACTTCCCAAGCGTGATGCTTGCGGAGGCGGTGCACCTGTCGGATGCGCCGCTTGTGGCCAACCAGGTCGAGTATCATCCTTTTCTTGACCAGACCAAGGTCTATGCCGCTTGCCGCGCGGCCAACATGGCGATGGTTGCGTATGCTCCGCTCGGTCGCGGTGAGGCGTTGTTCAAGCAACCAGCGATCGGGGACGCCGCCAGACGGCACGGTAAAAGTTCGGCGCAGATCGTGCTTCGGTGGCACGTCCAGCAGAAAGGTGGGGTCGCCATTCCGCGCAGCGAGCGCAAGGAGAGGCTGGCGGAAAATATCGACGTCTTCGATTTCGAGCTTTCCGGTGGGGAGATGATAGCGATCTCGCGGCTCCGGTCGCGCAACCTGCGCATCTACGATCGCGATTACTCGCCGCAATGGGATGAGCCTGCTTAGTGGCCCGCGTCAAAGCTCCGGAGCGGGACCAAACCAGCGAGGCAGGTCTCTGGCCTCGGGGAAGATCGGAACAGCTGCAATTCCCCCGCTTTCGTGCGAGTCTGTTTGCAAGCGTGCCAGCATCATTGGTGCGCTACGTGCTGGGCCCGTTTGGACGTTCCTCTCATGGGTGAGTAGGCCGGAGGGATTTCACCTGCCTGCCTCTCGCAGAACGGTGCGTGAACCTCTCGATTCACACCGCTCCCATCAGGCAAACGTGTTCGTTCCGAACGCCTTCCAGTGCACAAACAGTCCTGGATTTTCCCGCGCCAGCTTTCTCACGAAGAGGCTGGCACGCAATCAGCCAGAGTCGACAGGGCCGAACGGCTGTAGCGGCCATAATAGGCTATCCATCCGCGAAGGAGTGGATTGAGCTGTTGGAC